>JASJGP010000086.1:0-7284 GCA_033791485.1 Desulfobacterales bacterium
CACACCGGTTTTGAAGTCATGCTGGGAGATATGACCACATTCACAGCGCCTGAGGAGACTGCTGACAACGCAAGGCCTTATTGGAAAAAATAAAAACCATAAGCGCCGGAGGCGTCGTTAAAATTGAATGACAGTTATATCAGGCCTGCCGGCAGTAATCATAATGAATATCGAAGAAATTTTCTGCGATTTATCTCCACAGAATAAAAACCAATTTGTTACTTTTTACTTCAGATATAATATATTTGTGCATATGTCCTGAGTTGCCACATCGAGCTTGGTTTTACAGTTGTTTAATGCATTTCCCACCGTACTTAATGCCTTTTCAGGAGTATTGTTGGTTTCACTCAGATGGGCCAGGATGACATGGCAGAGGCGGTCATGGAGAAGCTCTTTGAGAAGAGTTGCCGAGTCATGGTTGGAAAGATGTCCGGTTCTGCTTTTGATGCGCTGTTTTAAAGGCCAGGGATACGGGCCGTTTATCAGCATGTCCGGGTCATGGTTAGCCTCAAGAATGAGCAGTGCACATTCTTTTAGATGCTCCTTGACCATTAGAGTTGCAATACCAAGGTCGGTTGCTATACCTATTTTCGTTCCGTTTTTTTCTATGGTAAAGCCTGCCGGGTCTATGGCGTCATGAGATATGGAAAAAGGGTGTAAAAACAGGTTGTTAATGTTAAAGGCCGTGCCGCACTCAAAATATCTCAGGTCGCAAATCCTTCCTATTTGTTGCGAGGCGTCCTTCGTTTTATGACTGATATAAACCGGCAGATTAAAACGACGGGAAAGAACCCCTACACCCTGAATATGGTCTGAATGCTCGTGGGATACAATAATGGCGTCCAGGTCTTCAGGACAAAGCCCTTTTGAATCGAGCCTGCGCTGGATTTCAATTCCTGAAAGTCCTGCATCAACAAGAATGGAGGTGGAACCGTCGGAAACATATATCGCATTCCCCTTGCTTCCGCTTGCAAGCATGCAAACCTTAAACGTAAAGTCCGTGTTCTGCTGCAAGGGTTCATGTGGATTTTTGCCGGAAGTCATTTGATACATAGAGACCTTTATAAAATGATAATTCTTATGCCTGCCCGGTGTAAGGATACACCACCCAAAACCTCATACACGACTTTTTATTATATCTTTCATCATTGGGTTATAGTAGTTGCCATAAATATGTTCCGTTTTAAATCAGGAAACTGTCTGAGTGTATTAGAGATTGTTAAGAAAGAACTTGAATGAAATATTGTCTATTTGTTAAACTATTTATAATAACATATTTAATTATAATACAGTCGGTCTGTTCTTTCTTTACGATCTCTTGTATACGAGTTTTTCATCGTTTAAAACGGAATATATTTATGGCAAACAGTATAATGGTTTCATAGCATGTCTAATAAATAATGTTAAGTTTAATTCAACAGGAAGCCCGAAACTTACGCGAAACTCACTATGTATCAACATTGGGGAAACTGTCTGAGTGTATGAAAGATCGTTGAGAAAGAATTTGAGTGCAATATCATCCATTTGTTGAGCCGTTTATAAAACTATATTCAATTATGATATAGCCGGTCTGTTCTTTTTTTACGATCTCTTATATACGAGTTTTTCATCGTTTATAACGGAACATATTTATGACAAACAGTATCATTGCAAAGAGATTGATTTTAAATAGTTACAAAAATTCAAAAGTGCCAGATCCACGGAATAAATATCGAAGCCATGATAATAATCAGAAGATTGAGAAAAATTCCAAGCCTGAGGTAATCGGTGAAGCGATATCCGCCGGGGGCGTAGACGAGAAGGTTAGTCTGATAGCCGATGGGGGTGGCAAAACAGGCACTGGCACCGAAACAGATGCCGATAATAAAGGGCTTGGGATTTACGCCCAGTGAAAGGGCGGTGGATATGGCAATGGGCATGAGAAGAACGGCTGTGGCATTGTTGCTCAGGATATGGGTACAGATGCTGCTCAATATAATAATTCCAGCCAGTACAGATCCAGGCCCCAGGCCATGGAACAGTTTTAAAAAGTTGTCCGCATATAGTTGACTGGCCCCTGTCTTTTCCATGGCCTGGCCTAGTGCAATGGTGCCAATGATTAAAAGGAGAACATCGGGCTGCAAAGAGCGGTAAGCGTCCTTGAGCTTTAGGCAGCCTGAGACAGCCATGAGAAAGACACCGGATATTGCGCTGATCATGATGTCCGTGAGGCCGATGGTGGCGGAAAAAACCACACCTGCAAAGATGAAAAATGCAAGTCGGGCCTTTTTCTTTTCCACTATGTTATGATGGACGTCCTCGACGAT
The DNA here is from genome assembly GCA_033791485.1 of Desulfobacterales bacterium. Classification (GTDB taxonomy): domain Bacteria; phylum Desulfobacterota; class Desulfobacteria; order Desulfobacterales; family JAUWMJ01; genus JAUWMJ01. Next base: position 2,307 of record JASJGP010000086.1, read on the forward strand.
GATAAAGTCGTTTCCTTTTCGGATCTGTTCCAGTTTCTTTCTTGTACAACGAACCAGTATGATGTCGCCGATGCGGATGGTGGCATTTTTGATTTTTTGTTCAGAGTAATGAAGTCCCCGACTTTTAACCCCGATAATCTGAACATCAGGATCATCCTGAAGATCGGTAGACAAAAGCCGGTTACGGAGAACGGACGACTGGGGAGGGACGATGAGTTCGACCACCAGGTCATCCTCCAAATTCGAACCAAAATGAAGATCGCGCTCACTGTGGGGAAGTTTGATCCGCCTGTCTTTCAATAGTGCCACCAGGTCATCGGCAGATCCTTTGACCAGTAGTATATCCTCTTCTTCCAGCTCAATCCCGTCACAGCAGGGCTCCAGGATATGCGAATTTCTGACCAACTCAATAAGTTTTACGCTTGGATATTTTTCAGAGAAAATTTCAGACGGGATTCTATTGATGTAAGCGCTACCGGCAGGAATAAAAAACTCGGCCAAGTACCTCAGGTGGTCGCTGTTTTTTGATTCACACACCGGAGCGGTATAACCGGGCATCATCTTGATTCCGGCCGTTATAAGAAGGATAAATCCTAGGAATGCGATGGGTAAACCCAACAGGCTTAATTCAAACATTTTCAGCTCGCCGTATCCGGCTGTAGCGCTTAAATCACTAATAATAATATTGGTAGATGTCCCGATCAGGGTACATGTGCCGCCCAGAATCGATATATAAGAAACCGGAATCAGCATTTTAGACGGGCTGAAATCGTAATCACAACTCAGGCTCATCACAATCGGGATAAAAAGGACCACCACAGGTGTATTATTTATAAAGGCTGATGTAATTCCCACTATTATGAGGATAATGACAAAACCCAGCCAATGCTTTCGTTTTGAAAACCGGACCACAGATTCTGATATAAAGCCCACAGCACCGGTACGTATTAAACCATGGCTGATCAGAAACATGGCCGCCACAGTTATGACTGCCGAGTTGGCAAACCCCGTCACGACTTCTTCAGGGGTCAGGATACCGGTCAGGGCCAATACCACCATGATCCCGATTGCGGTTCGGTCGACTGTAATCTTTTCTGTCATCAATAAAACCAGCACCACCATCAGCAGGATATTTACCATCCAGATATCGATTCCAAGACCCATGCTTTTTCTCCTTTAACCCGGTTTGGTTCCGGTATCTCAGCATAATCATTTACACTGGTTAAATCAAGTTCAGGGGAGGTTTAAGGAATGCGGCCTCCATTAAAATTGCCGGCATTCAGAAGAAAAGTTATACTGTTTGTCATAAATATATTAAGAGAATAAAAAAAGAAATGATCAACCATTTCAAAAGGTACTGGAGAAGTGAACTGAAAAACTATCAAAGCTACATTTATAAAAGCATATCCGCTACCGTCATCTTAATTTTCGTTGTGATACCGGCGGCCTGTTTCAATTCTTTTTCCAAAGAGGCCATTTTTACATAAAATGGTGTCCGGTCAAAACTGTAGTAATCTTTTTCGCTGTAATACTTTGAAAAGGCTTCACATCCCGGGCTGTACGTTACGTCCATGCCTGGTTTATGCAGTTCGTGGGGGATACCGTGCAACCTGCATATCATCGGACGGCTGGAATAAAGTATGCATTTGCCGTCAGAATTAAGTGGGCACATTCGGCGAAGCAGTTTTCCTTTTTTGTCGGCTTCAACCGATTTTCGTCTCACTTCCAGCGCGCTTGCTCTAATTTCGGTCTGTTTTTCAGGATCGAGATTACGAAACCCTTTTAGAATATAAAGGTATTCCAAAACGGTGTAATGGTAGAAACGAGTCATGCAGCAGCTGTCTTCGCATCCCGTACAGTTGAATCCGTAATATGCGGAGGCTTCTCTGTATTTAAGATCCATCAAAGCATAGATAGCTCTAAGTTGCTTTAAAAAATCATCAATCTCAATTTGAGCCATTACTTTTTCGTAACACAGATCCATTGCCTACCGTCAAACAAGGGGAGAAGGGAAAAAAAGCTTGGAATAAAGGTTCATGGCATATCGGTCTGTCATGCTGGCAATAATATCGCAAACCGACCGTTCTTTCGGCTGATTTTTGTAAATGAAATCTGCCATTTTCATTCCTGCAAGTTCTTTTTTAAGCATCATTTTGTTGTCAAGAAAATAGGAGTAAAGCTCGGACAGAATCTTCTTTGCTTTTACAAACTCATTATGGACACGGGGCGAGCGGTAAACATTATCATAAAGAAACTGTCTTAAGGTTGTCATGGCGGAATATACTTCGTCGCTCATGCGCAATTGAAGTTCTCCGTCTTGCTCGCCGCTGGAAAAAATCAGATCCCTGATCATGGTTGTTGCACGCTCTGAATGGCTCCGGCCGATATTTTTCACACATGAATCAGGCACCTGGTTTCGGTTAAGAACACCGCTTCGTATGGCATCATCCAGATCATGATTCAAATAAGCCATAATATCTGCAACCCTTACAATCCTGCCTTCAATGGTGCAAGCCTGCTCATCCGGATCATCCGGGATAATCTTCCCGTATCCTTTGGAGTGTTTTAAAATGCCATCCCGAACCTCATAGGTAAGATTAAGTCCCATTCCGCTATTTTCCAGCACTTCTACAACTCTGAGGCTCTGTTGATTGTGAGAAAACCCATGGGAAAATATTTCCTGAAGTGCGGTTTCACCGCTATGGCCGAATGGCGTATGACCGAGATCATGACCCAGGGCAATGGCTTCGGCAAGGTCCTCATTTAGAAACATTGCACGTGCTATTGTCCTTGCAATTTGAGCAACCTCTAAGGTATGTGTAAGACGTGTTCTGTATTCGTCACCCAGGGGGGATAGAAAAACCTGGGTTTTATGCTTTAATCGTCTGAAAGCATTTGAATAAACGATTCGATCTTTGTCCATTTGAAAGGCGGTTCGCACGGGACAGGGTTCCTCTTTTTTTACGCGGCCTTTTGTGTTGGCACTTTGACATCCAAAAGGCGACATAAAATTTTTTTCGCGTTTTTCAAATTCTTCTCGAATAGACATGATGTATCATTATTTCAAAGACAAAAATATGTAAAGGGGAATTTTTTGAAATGGACTCCGGCCACTTAATACTTGGCGAGCTTGTCGATTTTATAACAGGTGAAATCATCGAAGATACACATGATGAGAGGTACAGGCAAAAACTGGCACATCTGCTTGTAGAAAAGAAAGGCTACAATAAAAATGAAATCAAATCACGCGGCAAGCTTCCTGTAAGTGCAGGTGCAAACAAGGCCGTTGTGAAGATTGATTTTACGATCACATTGTCAGATAAGATCTGCATGGTAATAAAATACAGCCCTGGCTCACTGGTAACCCGGCATCGGCCCGTGCTTGCGGCATCAAGACTTGTGGCTCCATACCAGGTCCCGATTGTTGTTGCGACAAACGGCGAAGATGCGGATATTCTTGACGGCTATACAAATGGGGTTATTTCAAGCGGTTTTGAATCAATACTTGACAGGCAGCAACTTACCAAGCGGGTTGCAGATATTGACTTTGAGAACATTTCCTCCAGACGGGCTGAAATGGAGTCAAGAATAATCTATGCTTTTGAAATTGACGGGAGTTGTTGTTCGTAGTTAGATCTATTTTTTCTGGTCTCCAAAAAGATCGTCTTTGGACGAACCCTTTTCAAACTTTAGGCTACCTTTCTGTCCGTTACCCATTTCCTGAAGCATCTTCTCCATTGCTTCCATGGAAATATCAGTTCCTTCTTCAATCATCTTGTCGAACATTGCCTTGATACGCCGCATTCCGGCTGCTTCGGCTTCAACATACTTTCCATCTATCATCTGGAAACGGGGGTCGATTGCCAGATCCCCAAAGTGGTCCACAAGACCAAACTGGCAACCGGCAGCATCGCCCAGATCTGCAATTTCATCTGCAATTGCTGCTAATTCTTGGTTATATTGCCTAATTTCCTTGATGGCATCCTGATCCCCCTCCTGTGCACGTTTCAGGGCAAGCTTACGTTTTTTTTCAATATCTTTTTGTCTGGCTCTGAGAGATTCCAGTTTTTGTTTGCGAACCATTATTCGACTTTTAACATCATCCATAATACTTCGGCCATTGGTCTTCAGTCGCTCACGTTTTTCATTTTGCCACTTCTCCCAATCGGCCTTTTCTTTGGCACTGCGAATTTTACCCACTCCATCTGTATCAGCGTCAATTTCCTGGTCTTCATTGACTGTCTTATCTTCTCCATCACCTGTCACACCGACCGTGCCTTCATCCACCCTTACCCGTACGGAACCATCGTCAGCAACCGCAGTTTCAAATTCAGTCCCACGCACCCCGCACACAACAATAGGCGTATTGACTTCGTATCCTGCCCGGCCTCCGACAGCACTAGAGACCTTATTCCAGATCCTGCCAAAAAAAATCAGGATAGACGTCTTCTTTTTCTTTTGACGTTTGATGCCTGAAAGTACCATGGAAGAATTTTGCTGGACAATTATAATAGAACCATCTTCTAATGATATTTCCGCTTTCCCCTCGGGACCGGTTAGTATTTTTGTTCCAGGTGCCAGTGTAAGTCCTGCTCTGGCTATGGTTTCATCGGCTCCTGGGGTCTGTATCCAAACTTTTCCGTTCACTTCTACAAGGCGTCCGCCCGTGCCATCTGCCACGGCAGATCCGGCAAATAGCAATACTGCCACAAGGGAAACAATTATCCGAATATTCATTAGAGTCCTCCTTTCCGTCTCAATGAACTGTCGAGAATTTATCACTGAATTTGCATGAAATGACTGAAAATGGCAAAGCATCTTAGAAATTCAGGAAATTATAGGCGGAATAATCATTATGTGTCAAGCTGGAATTGCCAGGCAGTAAAAAAACTGCTATGTGTATCAAAACTTACTCATTTTAAATACCCAGCGTTCGTGTTGACTGTGAATAAGGAATAAAAATGCCAAAAATATACGA
>JASJGP010000087.1:0-4671 GCA_033791485.1 Desulfobacterales bacterium
TGATTCTTTCATTGCTGCTTTGCAAGGCGGGTTCTTTAGTTTTCCATCTTTCCATCTGAAGACAGGGAAATGTTGGGGCCGGGGGGAAATTGGCATAGTTGAGTTTTGTTTTTCCTGCCTTCACAGGCGTTTGAATTACTAACAGGCAGGTCATTATCGTGAATAAAAAAAGCGTTGCTGAAAAATTCATTCGTTTTGCCACAGGTATCGCCTCCGTTTTTTTTAGAGCGTCATTGCTCAATTAAATTTAATGGGGTTTAAATTTTTAAATCCGTTATAACTAGCCTCCTCTCTTTTTGAGTTTATATTCATGCCATTTTCTCTTTTAATTTCTGTAAAATATCCTCTGGCGTTATGCATAATTCAGTTAACCTAACGCCTATTGCATGGTTGATGGCATTGGAAATCGCAGATGCAACATTAACCATACTTCCTTCACCGATTCCCTTAGCTCCTAACGGACCGGTAGGTTCATTGGATTCCACGATAATGGGTTCAACCTTTGGGGCATCACAGGATCTTAAAAGGCGGTAATCAGTAAAACTTGGGTTTAAACAATGGCCGTTTTTGTATTGTAATCCTTCTGTCAGGGCGAACCCAATTCCCATGACACCTCCCCCGACAATCTGACCTCTCACGTTTTCAGGGCTGATTGCTTTGCCGACATCATAGGCACTTGTCATCTTGATGACCTTAACTTCACCGGTTTGAGTATTGACTTCCACTTCGGCAAAAACCGCACCATAATAACCCGGCATAGCTGGAGCAATACCGCTTGCCGTGCCGATAATCTGTTCGCAGACCCCCATGTCCTGGATCTGAATCTTCTGCATCAGGTCTTTTATGGAAATATGGTTCTCTGGATTTATTTTTTCAAATATACGCCCATTTTTGATCATGAGTTGACTTTGTTCAACGCCAAGATATCTTTTTGCATGGGCCAGTATTTTTTTCCGGGCATCCATGGCGGCATCCCTGACGGACAGCCCGCCGCAATAAGCCTGTCGGCTGCCGTGGGTCCCGCAATCCAGCGGAACGATATCGGTATCTGTTTCCGAAACGGATATGTCTTCAAATTCAATCCCTAAAACTTCAGCAGCAACCTGGGCCAATACCGTTCTGTTGCCCTGTCCTTCATCTGCTGCTGCCGTATGCAGGTTGGCTGTTCCGTCGGAATTCATCATGATGGTGGCGGAACCCGGATCCGGCAAGGCCCTGGCAGCCCCGGTGCCGTGCAGCATAATGGAAAGGCCGATACCTTTTTTAATATGATCGTTCCCGGGATGTCTCAATCTTTTTTTTTCCCAGCCACAGGATCGGGCACCTTTTTCCAGACACTCCTCCAGCCCGTTGCTTAAAATTCGTTCATTGAGAACAGGGTCCATTTCTCCTTTTTTCCGATAGTTTTTAAGTCTGAGTACCATGGGGTCCATGTCGAGTTCTCGGGCAATGATATCAAACTGTGATTCCTGGGCGAAATTCATCTGGGGATTTCCATATCCCCTGAAAGCACCGCACAGTGATTTGTTGGTATAAACGACAGTACCGGAAAAAGAATAGTTTTGGATTTTATACAATCCGATACCTGTGGACATGCAGTCGGCGATGACCCCAATATAATGGGTGCCGTATCCTCCGGTATCAGATAAAATATCAACTTCATTTGCCGTAATGACACCCTCACGGGTGGCACCTGTTTTCATCCGTATGGTCATGGGGTGCCGGGATTCAGTGGCAGAAAAATCTTCTTCCCGGTTAAAGCACATTTTAACAGGTCTTAAGGTTTTTTTTGACAGGTAACCGCACATCACTTCAAGCCCGTGGATAACGCCGCATCTGCCACCAAAGGCACCACCGGTATAGGGTTTTATCACCCTGACTTTATTCAGAGGCAACTCCAGCGCTTCTGCAAGATAATGCTGGGTCCAGTGCGGGAGTTGGGAAGAGGAATAAACAGTCAATTTGCCATTGGTTTCAAAACTTGCTACACAGCTGCCAATGGGCTCAAGGCTGGCGTGCTTCTGCTTGGAGGTATGATAGGTATTTTCTACAATGATGTCGGCAGATTTAAACCCTTCCTGGATATCTCCAAATTCTTTATTAACCTTAAAGGCAATGTTTCCCTTTTTGTGTATACTGACCTCAGTTTCCTTTAAAGCGGTATGCGGATCATGTATGGCTTTTAAGGGTTCATAATCTACCTTTACAAGTGAGAGTGCTTTTTTAAGCGTATCTTTACTGGTGGCGGCAATTGCCAAAACCGGGTCCCCTATAAACCGGACAATATTGTCACGCAAAAAGATTTCTTTTTTCTTTTTTTCTGTTCTCAGAAAGAACCAGTATTGAATTATCTTTGGGACATCAAAAATCGTTGCCACCGCTTTAACACCAGGTAACTTTTCAGCAGCTGAGGTATCGATATGTATGACCTTAGCATGGGCGTGCGGACTGCGAAGCAGCCCTGCAAACAGCATCTTGTCAAATTTAAGATCAGTGGCATATCTGGCAGCTCCCGTGACCTTATCCACACCGTCAATTCTCTGAAATGATTTTCCCACAACAGTATAAGAATCAGGCATCGGTTTCCCTCCGCATTTCCCTGGCCGCTTTAAGAACCGCTTTTACCGGTTGTTCGTATCCTGTACATCGGCAAAGGTTATTGGCAAGACAGGTTTTTACCTTTGTTTCGTCAGGATTACGATCTTGTTCAATCAAAGCATGGCCAGCCATAATCATCCCCGGGGTGCAGTATCCACATTGAACTGCTGATTCACTGAGGAATGCTGTCTGTAAAGGATGCAGGTTAATCCCGTTTTGAAGCCCCTCAATGGTAAGAATCGTTGCACCATCAGCCTGAACCGCAAGTATGAGACAGGACAACACTGCCTGCCCATTCATATTGATCGTACAGGCGCCGCACTCCCCTTCACCGCAGCCTTCCTTGGTACCAGTCAGGCCTAATCGATCCCTTAAAACATCCACCAGTCGTTCTGCGGGGGCTACGGCCATTTCATGCTGTTCACCGTTTACTGTCAGTTTTATATTAATTTTCTTCATGCTTCATACCTCCTGAAACTATTTTCCAAAGCCTGTCGAACCAGTATTACCACCATTTTTTTTCTGTATGCCGCCGTTGCCCGAATATCATCAAGGGGCGCCGACGCCTCTGCAGCCGCCTTGGCAGCCCGTTGTATGTTCTCTTTGTCCGGGAGTTTGCCAGCAAGTATCGACTCTGCCTTTTTTGCACGAAATGGAACCGGACCTACCGATCCCAAAGCAATTCTAACGGTGTCGCAACACTGCCCGTTCATAGTAAAAAATGTGGCCACATTCACGAGGGCCATATCAATGGCTGTATGCTGGCGGCCAAGTTTCAGGAACGATGTACCGGCTTTTTGTTCACAAAAGGGAATGCAGATTTCTACCAAAATCTCATTGTTGTCCAGTGCAGAAAGATTAGCCCCGATATAAAAATCTTGAATTGGGATCTGCCTTTCTCTTTTCGGTCCCTTAATAACCAATCGGGCATCAAGCGCAAATAACGGCAATGCAAGATCCGCACATGGCGATGCATTACACAAATTACCGCCGATGGTGGCCCTGTTCCTGATAGTTTGGGTAGAATGACAAGCGACTGCCTCTGACAAAACCTTATAAGATGGTTTTGAAAGCAGGGGAAAGGCACCAACACTGTTAATCGTCGCTGCAGCACCGATATGGATGCCATCTTTTTCTTCTTTAATATAATCCAGCCCCATGTGAGCGATGTCGACCAGGTGTTTACCGATACCGGTATTATTTCTGCCCGGCCGTTGCGGTAGTACGTCCGTCCCTCCAGCAATAACCAGCGCTTTATCACCGTATTTTGTTAATACGTATAGGGCCTGGTCTACATTACCGGGCCGGTGATATCCCTCATATTTAAGTGTAACGTTCATCTTCTAACCCCGCTTTTTCATCCTTTTGATTGGCATGCCCACGACTTGTGAGGATAGCATTTTAAATGCGCCATCAACGTTAACAAACAGTCGTTTACACACCACAATTTCTATTGTCAAATACGCGTTTTGTTTTCCGTTCGGAACGAGGCAGCGACCCATAATCAATAATTTCCACCTCCGGAGTTACCATAATTTGTTTTTTAATTTGGCCTTTAATCTTCCGGTTCAAGTCCTTATCCATGTGGCCCTCCATACCCAAAGCCCGCTCCACTCGAATCGTCATGAGATCCTTACCGTCATCCTGGCGATCCAGCATGATCTGGTATTCACTACCGATGCCTTCAGTTGCGGATAACACGGCATCAATCTGCCCGGGATAGATGTTCACCGCCCGATAAATAATCATGTCGTCGGATCGCCCAAGGATCTTATCATGCCTGGGCATAATACTGCCGCAAGAGCAACGTCCTGGAATCAATCGTGTAAGATCCCTTGTCCGGTAACGGATTAATGGGACCGCCTCCTTTTTTAATGTCGTCACCACCATTTCACCGATTTCACCTTCAGGAACGGGTTTGAGTGTATCAGGGTCAATAATTTCGAGGATATAACCGTCCGCCCAATAATGGATTCCTGTATGGTGTTTACATTCCACTCCCATTCCCGGACCGGATAACTCGGTCATCCCGGTAATCTCAAAAATGTCCTCTAAACCGAGCAATTCCTGAAT
>JASJGP010000088.1:0-8242 GCA_033791485.1 Desulfobacterales bacterium
AAGGATTAAAACCCGGGACAAAAACATTTAGATATTTTTTTCTTGTATCCGAAAACGGTATTAAAAAGAGCAATTATTGTGTCTGGATAAAGGATGATGCCTTATCCCGTTTTGATCAATCTAAGAATTTTGATACGATTATCTCGTCTCAAAGAGAAAATTGGAGCAAATGGATTAAGGAAAAAATTGACGCACAGGATTTTCAAAATCGCGCTTTAAAATTTGATAAGACGGGCGAAACGGAGATTAACCTGTCGGAAATGAATGAACATGTCAACATGGATTAAAGAAAGTTACGCAACGAAGAAGGTGGAGTTTTTACGAAGCCGTCAAAGATCGTAATGGAATATTGCCATGTCCGCGGAAACAGTTGATACCATAATTATCGGAGGCGGCCTCAGCGGTATCTATGCCGCCTACTTGCTGTCCCAAAGAAATAAACCTTTTGTCGTTCTCGAAGCCCGTGAGCGTATCGGCGGCAGAATTTTAAGCCCTGAACACCAAGAATTTTTCTCCGATCTTGGCCCCTCCTGGTACTGGCCCGCGATTCACTTGAAAATGGCGCATCTTATTCAAGCCTTGGGCCTAAAGGGTTATCGCCAGTTTGAAGAGGGTATGGGCCGTTTTCAAAGTTCCACTGGAGCCGTCCAGACCGTCAGCGGTTACGCCATGGAACCCCTCTCCTGGCGCCTTTCCGGCGGCATGATGGCACTGATCACCAAACTCTGTGAGGATATTCCTGAAAACGCCATCAGACTCAATCACCCGGTTTGTAAGATCGAAAAAAAGTTCGCCGGGGCTCTGGTCAGCGTCGGCGAACTGGAGAAAGAGCCCTGGACCAGGTTCAGTACCAACAAGGTAATCCTCGCCTTGCCGCCGCGCCTTGCCGCCGCCACCATTCTCTTTAACCCTGACCTGTCTCATAATTTAACCCAGGCAATGCTGAAAATTGGTACCTGGATGGCGGGTCATGCGAAATTTTGCGCTCTTTACAAAGAACCTTTCTGGCGGCAACCGGGCCTCTCAGGCCAAGCTTTCAGCCAGCGCGGTCCGCTGGGCGAGATCCATGACGGATCCAACGACAGCCAGGGACCCTACGGACTGACCGGCTTTGTCGGCATTCCGGCTGTGCAACGCAACCATCAACAACTCCTCACCGAGGCGATTCTCTCCCAGCTTGCAAACATCTATGGCAAACAGGCAGCGCAGCCGACGACCTTCTTCTATCAGGATTGGGCTCGCGAACGATTTACCGCTACCCGGTTCGACCAGCCGCCGATGTACGAACACCCCCTCTATCACCCCCCGGCAGGTAAAACCTCCATTTGGGACGGTACCATCCATTTTGCCGGCACGGAAACCGCCAACCAATACGGTGGTTATCTCGAAGGCGCTTTGACCGCCGCCGAACGGGCGGTAATAAACCACTAGGGGGGTATAGAGGTGCAGCTCAGTTTATAAGTTTTTATCGTTAAAAAGGAAACCCTCAGGGATATCCATTGGAAAACAAGTAACCCTTTCGAGCAAAGGATTTGCTGATGGTGGAAAAAGATTCAAGTTTGATGGCGTCGTAAAAAGTCTTTGAATAAACGCTGGATGGCATCGTTCCAAGGCTCATATACCTCCGCTAAAAATCAGCGGGATAAAAAACCGCTACAACGCAGTAGATGAGACTTTTTACGACGCCAGCAAAATGTAGAGGAGATAAACAGCAGGTGGCAGCATATAAGTATCAGCGGGATTCCCGTTATTTTGTTAAGATAGCTGAAGGCATAGAAGAAGCAGGTGCAGAAGAGCTGGCCGAACTTGGTGCCGAAGACATTGCTCCGGAGTTTCGCGGAATTCATTTTACAGCGGACAAATCAACCCTGTATCGAATTAATTATTTGACAAGGCTTGCTTCACGGTGCCTTGCGCCGTTAATATCATTTAATTGTCATGATACTGACACGTTGTACAAGAAGGCAAAACAGATACAGTGGGAAGATTTTTTTGCTAAAGGCAGTACATTTGCAGTAATGGGAACTGTTTCCGACAGCACCATTTCTCATTCTAAGTACGCATCTCTTCGGCTCAAAGATGCTGTTGCTGATTATTTCAAGGAAAAAACCGGTAAGCGCCCTGATGTGTCTATAAGGGATCCTGATATCCTGCTAAATCTTCATATCAGGCATGACAAGGCAGAAATAAGCCTCGATACGTCGGGAGGCGCGCTTCACAGGAGAGGGTACAGAGAGGAGACAGTATTAGCGCCTATGCAGGAAACTGTCGCGGCAGCGATTATCCGATTTACAGAATGGAACGGGTCTGTCCCTTTATATGATCCTATGTGCGGTTCGGGAACACTTTTGTGCGAAGCGCTCATGCGGTACTGCAACATTCCTTCGGGCATTTTTAGAAACAAATTCGGTTTTGAATTTCTGCCTGACTTTGACGGTTCTATCTGGAAGCAGGTTAAAAAAGAGGCTGACACAACCATCCTGGAGCTGCCGCAAGGGCTGATTGCAGGCAGTGATAAGTCCAAAGAAGCTGTCAATGCGGCGAGGATAAACATAATGGGGCTTAATTACGGAAAAAATATAAGACTTGAAAGGGCTGACTTCAGAGAGTTGCCTGCCATTGAGGGGCAGGTAATTGTAGCAAACCCTCCTTATGGCTTTCGAATGGGGGGAGATGAGGACCTTGAAGCGTTTTACAAAGATCTCGGTGATTTTCTTAAACAGAAATGCAAAGGTTCAACTGCTTATATTTACTTCGGAGAACGTAGGTATATAAAAAAAATCGGTCTGAAAGCATCATGGAAAAGACCGATCAAGGCAGGCGGGCTTGACGGCAGACTGGTTAAATATGAGATGTACTAAGGAACGGGGCGAACGGGCTCGGAAAATGGATGATGATCGTAAAAGCAGAACGCAAAAGAAAAATGAAGCCAGGGCTTTGCAGAAGCTTGGCGAACAGCTTGTAGCCCTGTCGTCTAAACAGCTTGAGAGTATTGAAATTTCGGATGATTTGCGTAATGCTGTTATCGTTGCCAAAAAAACAAAAAGTCACGGAGCAAAGCGCAGGCAATTGCAATACATCGGCACACTCATGCGTGATATCGACCCTGAACCCATACAGAATGCTCTTGAAAATATTAGGCTCGGTGACCATCAAAAGATCCTTGCCTTTAAAAAGATTGAAAAATGGCGGGATGAACTTAAGGAAGGAAACAGAGCGCTTATTGAGGAGATTCTAAACAACTGTCCTGATGCGGAAAGGCAGCGCTTGACGCAGCTCGCAAGAAACGCACGCGATGAATATGAAGCAGGAAAGGGCGTAAAATCCTCAAAGATACTTTTTCGTTATCTGAATCAGATTTCAGCTCCCTGAGAGAAGGAAAATGGTGTCAGATCTTTGGCGAAGTCTATAGGACCAGTAGGTGCCACATATGCATTGATCATAAGAGCACGGAGACGAACCCTGAAGCCGAATTCTGGTGTGATCAGGAGATTATTATTCCTCCTTGTCTGCTCTTATCTGCTCAGTATCTGCTTGAAACCACCTCAAATAATAAAGAGATCTTTTGTTGAAAAGTTGGGATCGCTGGTCAGATTGACTCCAAGACGCCTCAAACCCGCTTCATCTCCCGGAGTGGGAATATGAGTCATATGAACCTCACAGCCTCGTAGATCATTTAATTTTTCCATAGCTAATTGAGCCGCATGATTTGTTGTAGCGCTGATGCTGAGTGCAATAAGTGTTTCTATAAGGTCCAAACTGAGAGTTTTTTCGTTTAAAATTGTCATTTTTAAACTTTTAACCGCTTCTGTGATATTTGGTTGTAGCAGTTTAATCTTTTCAGGGATTCCTGTTAAATGCTTAATTGCATGCAATATAATACTGGATGCCGCATGAAGATGAGGAGAATTGCTACCGGTCACAATAGTTCCGTCCTTTAACTCTATTGACGCACCACAATAAATACCTTCGCTGCCCTTATTTCTTTCCTGCGCTTCAAAAGCAGCCCGACGAGCCGGTTCAACAACACTCCTATACTCGGGGCTAAGATTAAAATCTTTTATAAAAAGTTCTACCCGCTGGACGGTTTCTTCATTCGTTAATCCCATCACATATTCACAGCGGTATCTGAAATACCGCCTGATCACCTCCTGTTTGGCAGCCTCCCTTACGCGTGCATCATCAGTTATCGCAAAACCTGCTCGATTTACACCCATATCCGTTGGCGATTGGTAAAATGATTCACCGCCGCTTATTTTTTTCAATATTCTTTCAAGGATAGGAAATACTTCTACATCACGATTATAGTTAACAGCTCTTTTATTGTATGCTTCCAGATGGAATGGATCAATGAGGTTGAAGTCTTTAATGTCCGCTGTTGCTGCCTCATATGCTATATTTACCGGGTGTTTTATGCTCAAATTCCATATGGGAAAGGTTTCGAATTTTGCATATCCTGATTTTATTCCTTTCCTGTAGTCATGATATACCTGAGAAAGGCATGTGGCTAACTTTCCACTACCAGGGCCGGGACCTGTAACGATAACCAGAGGTTTTTCCGTTTCAATATACTCATTAACCCCATAGCCTTCATCACTTACGATTAAATCTATGTTTGTAGGATACCCTTTTGTATATTGATGGGTATAGACTTTTATGTTTCTCCTTTCCAATTTATTTTTAAACAATTTTGCGGCGGGCTGGCCATCAAAACGTGTAATGATTACACCAAGAACATGTACTCCCCAACCCCTTAAGTCGTCTATTAGTTTAAGTGCATCGGAGTCATAGGTTATTCCAAAATCCGCTCTTATTTTTTTCCTTTCAATATCTCCTGCATAAATGCAAAGCAGGATATCCGCTTTATTTATCAATTTCTGGAGCAGCCTCATTTTAATATTTGGATCATATCCGGGTAAGACCCTGGCAGCGTGATAATCATAGAGAAGTTTTCCGCCGAATTCGAGGTAAAGTCTATCGCCAAATTTATCAACCCTTTCAAGAATCTCAGATGTCTGTTCAGTTATATACTTATCATTATCGAAAGCCGCTTCTACTGCCATGCTACCTTCTCCTTATTATTCTTTCTTTTTTAAGGTTGCGTTTAAATAGATCTTAAATACCCTTCATATCCTTTTATACTGTTTATAATAAACTCCTGTTCCCTTTTCTGTACAGGTTGGCTCATATGGGAAAAACCGGCCAGAAGGGGATCTTCTTTTAAAAGCCTGCTAAAGCAGGACGTCAAAAAGTTGTACTTACGATTTTGAATTTCTTTTTTGATAATTTCTTCCCACAGCAGAAGCTGGTTTCGATGTCTATTTAGCATTTCCACAGCATTTCCTTTGATCCCGTGATGGGCGTAACATATGCTCAGAGGATTTTTTTCTATCAGAGCATCAATGCTGTCAGTAGATATTTCAAGAAAAAATTTGGGGGGAGTTGCGGGACGCAGATATTCACGGCCGGAATCAAGGGACAGGAATACTCCTCCGGCTTCACCGGCAAACAGGTATTTTTCTGTCAGGTAGCTGACATGGTGGGGGGAATGCCCTGGAGTGAAGACAGGCGATATAAGGTCAGAGTTGAATTCATCGGCCTGTATCAAGCGGTCAGAAGAGACAGGTTTAATCGGGCCATAGGCTTTTGCCGTCTCTCCAAGGGTTTTTACTGAACCTTCCCATAAGCGGGAAGGTTCGACAAGGTGTGGTATTCCGGTTTTATGACAGATAATGGGGGATTCAGGGAAATGTGCGGCAATATCTCCAACACCACCTGCGTGATCTATATGAATATGTGTAAGGAAGATATAATCGAGGCGGCTGATTTTAAGCTCTTCTAAAGCTCTTGCCAGAGCCTTTGAAGTTACGGATGGTCCGGGATCGATGATAAATGATATATTTCCTCTGTATAGCCAGCATCCGATAAAATCATCAAATCCCGGTATCGGAGGGGGAAGGGTGATAAGAAAAAGGTCATCTGAAACAGGATTAATTTTTGCATCCAACATATGATGTTGCTAAGCGTTATGGAACATGGCGTTTAATCCATACACATAAGCGTTTCCAGTTTTTTTATCTCTTCGACAAGGTTCCGCTTTTCTTCATTAGACAGATTTTCATTGGATAAACGATTTTTAAGACCGAGAAGCACCATTTCCTGTCTATACTCGCTACATGTATATGGTTGTATATTTTCCATGTGTTATCACCGTAAAACGTTTGTCACATACGCTTTATGGTCTTAAGAGACTCATTGAATACCTGGTAAAACAGTTCATTGTCGGTTAATCCCCGGCTTACAATCTTACCGAAATCATCAATATTTTTTGAATTTAATATAATGTGGACACTGTACCTGAATGCCAGCATACGATCCATGGTGTGAATTCTGGTGCTTATCATTATCACAAAAGTATTCCTGCGTATAGACATGGGGAGACGCTCAAGGTATAACATCACCATGTTTGAGTCAGGGCTGTCGGAGTTGAAGGTTTCGTTAATTACAATAAGATCATAATCGTGGTATCGCATCTTTTTTAACGCATCCCTGCCGCTTTCCGCAACAGTGATATGATATTCCATTATATCAAGCGCATTTATTATCTTTTTCCTAATATCGGGGTCCTGTTCGCAGACAAGGGCTGTGCTCCCTTCTTCCTCGATAAAGTCAAAGGGTTTTTCACCACCATCCGAAGTGTCTGTGTAGAATTCTTGACTATCATGAGCCCCCTGCTTTTGAGCAGAATCTATGTAAAGAACATTTTTACATTTGGGGCATGGTGTGGATATTACCTTGCCGTCTGGAATTTTTTCATCAGGTATTGCGAACTTACTTTGGCATTTTTCGCATATGATATCCATAAGAGATTACCGCAAACCTCCTTTTTGATTTACCTAGGTAACTTTCTTGAATAATTCCAGTCAACTTTAGGTTTTTCCATAGTGGTGGTTTTGCCACGGGCGCTATCTATTAAATCAATTCCGCGTCCCACAACTCCCTTACGGGAGGAAAAGGATATTGCCATATCCCGAGTGATAAGACCCTGCTCATACAAACCGACAATATGATTGTCGAATGTTGTCATGCCAAAAGCAGAGCCATCCTGCATAATATTGTAAAATGTCTTCCCTTCTGACTCACCATTAAGAATAGCATCCTGAACGCGCAGGTTTGCCCCCATGATTTCAAATGTTGCCACACGACCGCCGCCGATTTTTGGAAGCAGCCTCTGGCTTACAGCCCACCTGACAGAATCGGAAAGGCGAATTCTCACCTGGTGCTCCTCTTCGATGTGGAACATACCGAGGATACGGTTAATGGTCGATCCGGCATCAATGGTATGAAGGGTTGTCAGGACAAGATGCCCTGTCTCAGCAGCGTTCAAACCGATTTCTACTGTCTCCCTGTCACGCATCTCGCCCACCAGAATTACCTTTGGTGCCTGCCTGAGAGCGGCTCTAAGGCCACTGGCATAGGTGTCAAAATCGACACCGAGCTCTCTTTGGTTGAAGGTAGATTTTTTATGGGGATGTTGATATTCAACGGGATCTTCGAGGGTCACGACATGAACTGACTTATTTTCGTTTATTTCATTTAAGATTGCTGCAAGAGAGGTTGTTTTTCCGGATCCGGTGGCACCAGTTATAAAAACAATGCCATTTCTTTCCTGAGAGATCTTGTACATGGCATCAGGAAGGTTCAACTCTTCAATGGACGGTATTTTAGATTCCAGTTTTCGCAGGACTATAGAATGATAGCCGGACTGGGAAAAAGTGTTAACCCTGAATCGTGCTTTACCAGGAAGGCTGTATGACAAATCACATGATCCCTGAGACAAGAGATTCTCTGTAAGGCGGCGATCACTATTAATAAGGTTAAGTGCGAAGATTTCTGTTTGAAACGGTGTCAGTTCCTTTAAGTTGGGCCTCATTTTAACACTTACCAGCTCTCCGTCGCTTTCCACCTGAAACGGCTTTCCAACTGTAAGGTTAAGATCGGAAACACTCTTGTGGGCATCAAGCATTCTGGTAAGAATAAGGTCAATTTCCTGTTTTTTCATATTGCAACCCTATACTTCAGTAAAGTCAGCAGGTGGTGCAGTTAAAAGCGGCCTGAATTTTGCCTTTTCATTTGCTTTCATATAAGCTTCATCTGCGCTTATCCACCCTTTATTATACAGCTCCATTATTGCGTCATCTAAAAGCTGCATACCATATTTTTTACCCGTTTGAATCATGGA
>JASJGP010000089.1:0-3553 GCA_033791485.1 Desulfobacterales bacterium
TACTACAGGATTATTTTGAAATGGTGTGTAAGCATTAGAGAAGGTAAGAGTTACTCGAATGCTCACTACCCAAAAGAGATGAATTGCCCTGACTTATATTTGATTTGACAGAATTGGAAAGCAAGTTAAAACTTCAATCGACAATATGATATCACAACTATTCAGGAGTCTCCGAAAGTTTGGATATGTTTACAATATCTGTAATTTTTTAGGACAGAATCTTTTGCAGATATGCATAACATATCCATAATAAATGAGAATTGGCGGTTGAGGCACCCAATAAATAAATATTCAAAATCCTAATTCTTCGTTGATTAAAATCACTTTTATTCTGCCTTTTGGAAAAGATTTTTCCGTGATGGCCCAGGTGCTGCAGATGCGATCTTGGCTCTTGCAATCCAAACAAAAGGATGTCTTTACACAAGGTGTCTTCGTGTTGAATCGCATGGCATTGACCGGAGCTGCATAATCTTTAATTCGATACATTGCACTATCCAAATCAGAGACTATCTTATTCCGGCCAACTGTAACGATCACGTATTTGGGTCCAAAGGTAAGACCCGCAACCCGATTTCCCCATCCATCGAGATTGACAAGGATACCCGTCTCTGTCAGAGCATTTATTCCTGTAAAAAATAGATCCGTCAGAAGTGCCTGCCTACCACGTTCGTATATTTCTTCATCTGGGAGACCCTTTTCAAAGGGATCCAAGAAGTCAAAGGCCGTATTTTTTTCAATTACTTCCAGCATACCTGTAGCTTCAAATGTCAAGGAATCTCCTCTAGAAACGATTTTTATATCTTTTAATTTGGGCAGAATCTCCTCCTTCATGATTTGTTTTGCCTCTTCTACATTTTCTGCGATAAATGCCTCGAAATTGTTCCCCTCCAATGACTCTTTTACATGTGCCAACCTTATCTGCCAATAATTCTGAATCGGGTTTTCCATTATTCACCTCTGCCGTTTTATGCCTTGATATGAAACAAACTCAGTCAGATCCCGATCAATACTATCTTCCCAAAGTATAGAGCGGGCCGGAGGAAATATTGTAACGTCAATACAACTCTGCTGGAGCGGTCGTTTCGTTGATCATTTGCTCAACAATTGATCTTTTGAAATCTTGAGTTAACCGATAATGTTTATACAAGCTGATACATTGATCAAAAATTTGGATATTATTATGTAGTCACAGAAATAGGCAAACCTGTGATTAGTAGATGTAATCACCAAAATTAAGCTTTTTTGAAAACCTGTGACATCTTGCCACTGTACGACATAAAATGGTGATTGTCATGTCAAGCTTTCGATTTTTTTTAGGACAAAAGGTGTTGCTTCTGTTTTATAGTTTAAGGAAATGTCACTCTAAAATCTCAAGAACGACATGTTTTTTTGCTTTTCCGGATACCCCATTTAATATAGTGCGGATGGCTTGAGCTGTCCTGCCCTTCTTCCCAATGACCTTCCCTAAATCACTTTTAGCCACTTTAAGTTCCAATACTGAGGTATGGGCTCCTTCAATTTCAGTAACCGATACCTGCTCCGGATTGTCAACAAGTGCTCGTGCAATGGTACTTATAAGATCTTTCATAACGCCTACTCCTTTTAACCAACACCACATTGAAGACTATTTGGGAATATTCTATCTTCTAATATCGCTACATCACTCAAGTACCGATATATTGAGTATACCTCAGTTTTACAGAATGTTGAAATATCAGATTGATATGTAAACTATTTGTTAAAAATAATCAAAGGGTTTTGGAAATCGATATACTTGCTTTCTCACAAACTAAATGATAAGTTTTTTTCATTACCAACAACGGAGGCTCAATGACAGAAAAGCTGAATCCAAAAGAACTTGTCTCTTTCAAAGAGCTAATAATTTCAAACTCGATTCAGATTGAAGCATTGACGCAATTGATTGTTGAAAAAGGTGTTTTTACCTTTGAAGAAATTTTTTAGAAGCTGAAGGAAGTTAAAAAGAATTATAAAAATCAACAGGATGCTTAAAAAATAATATATGGCAGGTTACAATGAATAAGAGGTTTGAAATCTTCCTGTTCATCATCCCATTTTACCTTATATGTACCTCATTTGTGAGTGGTAGTGATTATAAAGTCAATACCAATGCTCAATCGTTTATTCTCGAAAAGCTGAAAACTCACCATATCGTTTTTCTTGGGACAACACATAAGAAACCGGAAATTCTCAAATTCTTGTTAGAGCTTATTCCGGCATTGCACGATGCCGGTGTAACTCATATCGGTCTGGAGATTGCTTTCAATCAGCAAGCCAAGGTTGACAATTTTATTCAGACTGGAAAGAAACTGACCAATATCAAGATACACCCGGAGATAGATTGCCCCGAATACAGAAACTTGCTGATAAAATTAGCAAATCTTGATCCGAATATCAGACCAGAAACAATTGCCTTAGATCCGCCAACAATTAAATATCGTGGGAGAATAAGTCGCACAAAATGGATGGCAGGTTCAATAGTGCAAGTTTTCCACAAAAATCCCAAAGCAAAAATACTTGTGGTGGTGGATAATCTTCATGTATTAAAGGTGCTAAACTGGCAAGACAACTTGCCCAATCAACATAAATCGATTTACGAATACCTTAAGAGCATGATACCTGAATTTCGGATATTTACCATTTCGCAGCTTATTGATCAAAACCCCAAAGAATGCGATTTTACAGCTGTGTTTGGTCCTGTTGATGGTTCAGTTGTGATTGATTGTGATCACAAATTCGATGGTTGGAAATTCGGTCTTTCATCGAGCATAGCAATTAAGCCCACTGCAATCTGTGATCTTGTTGACGGGATAATCATATATTAGATTTTGTCTGCAAATTGCCGAACAATCAAAGGGCCTATGAGCCAATTTCAAAACGCCCCATTTGAAACCGGCTCTAAAAACTGATAGTTAATCCTATTCGTACATTGAATCAATTATTTCTGTGTATTTTTCATTAATGTTTTTCCGCTTCGCTTAAGCGTTGGTGTGATTTCGCCTGTTTCCACGGTAAAGGCATGTGGCAGCAGCCTAAACTGTTTAATGGTTTCGTATTGGGCAAGAGATTTGGAACGATAAGTGATCCGTTTTTGATTTAAATCAATTATTTCCTTTGATTTAAAAAGTATATATAATTCAAGCATTGGAAATAAAAATAAAGTACTGGAGGAACCAATGGCAGAAAAAAAAGAACTGATTAAAAATATTTCGTTTGCAGAGGCTGTTGATATTAAAAGGATGGTAGATTATGAGGAAGGAAGAGTTGTGAGCAGAACACTTGCAAGCAAATCAAATATTAATATCACACTGTTTGCATTTGACAAAAAAGAGGAAATCAGTGCCCACACGTCACCTGGAGATGCCATGGTGCAGATTCTGGATGGTGAAGCACTGATTAACATTGATGGGAAAAAGATTCCTGCAGTTGCAGGACAAGTCGTTGTGATGCCGGCAAACGTGTCTCACTCTGTTTCGGCTGTAACCCAGTTTAAAAAATGCTCCTGACCGTTGTAAAACAGCCTGCGGGCATTCAA
>JASJGP010000090.1:0-4257 GCA_033791485.1 Desulfobacterales bacterium
GAATAAAAATGTATCCGGCGTTCATGTTCCAGATGCGTTGATAGAAGAAATCGGGTCGGTTGCCAAGGAAGACCGGAAGAAAAAATCAGCGGAAATAGCAGGCCGGTTTGTCAAACAAGTAAAATCCATTTGCCAGGGTGTCCATATCATGCCCCTTGGCTGGACGGATGTTGTCCCTGATATCCTTGATCACGCTGGTATCAAACATAAGTAACCAATTCATCTTTAGATCAACATTTATTTTATGAGGTATTTTTAAAATTGTTTGTTGAAACCATATCATACCAGGCAGCCCTTATTGCAGGGCTGCTTTCTTTTTTTTCGCCCTGTATTCTGCCCTTGATGCTGCCCTTGATGCTGGCATATTTTTCTTTCATCACCGGTTATTCCGCCGATCTGTGAATAATATCGGCGCCACCGGTGGTACCACTTTTTTTACGGTATCATCATAAGTCACGTTTTATTTTTTTTGGCCATATATGAATATGCTAACAGATAATTTTGTAATTACAGATAGTTGAAGCTTTATTAGCTCATATTTTCTTTCCTGGCACAATAGTTGAAATATCAGTAATTACCTTAAGTTTTAAAATGCGCACTGATCTAAAAAAGAAAGCTTAAACTTAAAACCAAATAGATGAAGGAAAATGAAAATGAATAGACATAAAATATATATGATGGTTCATGACAATCCCGGTATTAACTGTGAAAAAGTTCAGGCCAATTGGCAGAAACTTATAAAAGTTGAAACCGTCACATGGATCAGGACTTACTTTAATGAAAAAAAAGGCGTCCGCTACTGTGTATGGCTGGCATCCAGCGAGGAAGACCTTAAAAACATTTTTACTGAAATCGGCATAAGCTGGGATTCAATTGTTAAGTTTGAAGAAACTGTTCCTGATTTTTGGGACGAAAAATGGGAATAACATATTGAAGAAGATACAGTTGCTGCTACACTGGGGAACTGAATGGATAAGGTCATTCGATTGACCGGCGCAACACCCGTTGAGTGGTCAAAACGTCTGGAATGCTGTGGCAATCCTTTATGGGATAAAAACAATGAACTTTCCCTTGGCATCCTGAAACAAAAAATTGATAGTGCCAAAGACGCAAGTGCCGACATGATTTGTTCTGCCTGTAATTATTGTCAGCTCCAGTTTGATGAAATTCAGAACAATGCTTTGGAAAAAACATCTGCCGAACAATTCCCCTCAATTTTTATTTCCCAGTTATTGGGATTGAGCATGGGCTTGTCTGAAAAAGACCTGAACATTGAGGCCAATCATATTGATTTTTCCGGAATAAGAAATTTTCTATAGATAAAAATTAAGGAGAACACCACGCCCATTTTTGAATACCGATCGTTACCGATATCGTCACCTTTGCGTTACCGGTAACGCTCCTCGCCCCTGCTCAACACTATTTCCACCCTGTGCTCAAAAAAAACCATACCAGCTAACCAATAGATTTTACAGCAATTATTTGAAATATAACTCATTTTTTGGGTTGTCGAATCTCCTGGCACCATCCTTGCGATCTGTATGGCAATCTGGAAAAATATTTGTGACCTATAACTTTATTATCAGGATAAAGGAGAAAAAACGTGCATGCAACCATTCAAAAACCAATAGAAGAGATAATCAAGCACATCCAGCCCGGCGAAAAAGTTTTTGTTGTGGGGTGTAATAATTGCGCATGGAAATGCTATTCAGGTGGTGAAGCCGAAACCGAAATGATGGCACAACGCCTTGAAAAAAGAGGTATTGAGGTTGCAGGATATACGGTACCCGGCCCCCAGGGTATGTCTTTGTGTAAGCTTTCCCACACCAAAAAAGTATTAATGGAAGACCATGCGGAAGAAGTTAAAAATGCAGACTCTTTTCTTATCCTTGGATGCGGGCAAGGGGTTCACACGGTGATTGATGCAACTGACGGTGGAATGGTTCATCCGGGTTGCGACACTGTTTTTGGTGGAGAAACCGTTTCAGATACGCATATTGAAGAGTATTGTTCCCTTTGCGGAGATTGTATCATTGAACATACAGGCGGTCTTTGTCCTATGACACTTTGCGCCAAACAATTGCTGAACGGCCCTTGCGGAGGTGCTGAAGACGGCCATTGCGAGGTTGATCCGGAACGTCCCTGCGGATGGATACTTATTTATGAACGCCTTAAAAAATTGGGACGTCTTGAGCTTCTTGATTCCTATCAACCGCCCAAGAAAAATTCAAAATGGAGCCGCCCCCGGAGCCTTGAGGTCAGTCCCACTGAAGCCACATTCTGTTCCATAGGGGGCAAGGTTACCGTCAGCAATCAGGATTAGCCAATGGCGTCAAGGTTTCAACCAAACCATATGATGTAAGTCAAGAATCCAAGACATAGATATTTTTTAAGGAGTTCAACAATGAAACTGACAACCTTGTTTGAGAAAGGTGAATTTGTTATTACCGGTGAAGTCGGACCCATTAAAGGGGCCATCCATAGAGATAAAAGCATCGAACCAAGTTGCGCCATTGAGGCCCTTCACCTGAACCAGCATGCCCATGCCGTAAATGTGACTGATAACCAGTCCGCCGTCATGAGGCTGGGCTCCCTTGCGGCAAGTGTGCGGTTAAAGGCAAACGGAATCGAACCTGTTTATCAACTCACCTGCAGGGATAGAAATCGGCTGGCATTGCAGTCCGACCTTCTAACGGCCTATTCTCTGGGTATTGACAATGTTTTGCTTCTAACCGGGGATCATATTCAGTTAGGGGACCACAAGGAAGCCAAGCCGGTTTTCGACCTTGACTCAGTTCAATTGATCGACATGGCAAAGGGTCTTAAAAGAGGATATGATATTTCAGGCGCCCGGATTGAAAATTATCTTGACATGGCCTTTGGTGCTGTTGTGAATCCTAACTCCGACCCCCTTGAACTGCAAATAATGAAAATGAAAAAAAAAATTGATGCAGGCGCACAATTTTTCCAAACCCAGGCAGTATATGATGTCACCGTTTTTGAAAAATTCATTAAAAAAGTCGAAAAGTTTAACTGCCCCATACAAGTCGGTATCGTTATCCTGAAATCACCTCAAATGGCAAAATTTATGAAAAAAAATGTATCCGGCGTTCATGTTCCAGAAGCGTTGATAGAAGAAATCGGATCGGTTGCCAAGGAAGACCGGAAGAAAAAATCATCTTAGCAAGCGGAGATAGCAGGCCGGTTTGTCAAACAAGTAAAATCCATTTGCCAGGGTGTCCATATCATGCCCCTTGGCTGGACGGATATTGTCCCTGATATCCTTGAACACGCTGGCATAAAACATAAGTAACCCATTTGTCTTTAGATTAACATTTACTTTATGAGGTATTTTTAAAATTGTTTGTTGAAACCATATCATACCAGGCAGCCCTTATTGCGGGACTGCTTTCTTTTTTTTCGCCCTGTATTCTGCCCTTGATTCCTGCATATTTTTCTTTCATCACCGGTTATTCCGCCGATGAATTGACAAGGGATTCAAAGGAAACAAGAAAAAAGGTCCATGTGACGAAGAAGCCCATCCACCTTTTGGGGGGATTTATCATTGTCATGGCTTTTTTTAGTTGTGCTGGGAATACTTTTGATTACAGACAAATTTAGAATAATAGCTGGTTTATAAAAGGAATTAGGCTAAGATGAAATTAAAAATACTTTTTTTTGCACTATTTACCTCCTTACTTGTGGCCGGGTCCTTCCAGACGTTTGCCATGTCCAGCCAGGTCAATTGGCAATCCTTTGAAAAGGGACTTTCAATGGCAGAAAAACAAGAAAAAAAAATATTTCTATATTTTCATGCAGACTGGTGTAAATATTGTACAAAGATGGGCAACACCACTTTTAAGGACTCCCAGGTCATTGACCTGCTGAACAAAGAATTTATTTCCATCCAGGTTGATTCTGAAAAACAACCGGAAATTGCAAATAACTATGGTGTCAGGGGGCTTCCAAATTCCTGGTTTCTTGAAAAAGATACCACAAAAATAAACAGCCTGCCAGGATATGTTGACGGTCCTGTTTTTGCCCTTATTTTAAAATATATTAAAACGGACAGTTTTAAAAAAATGAGTTTCCAGGAATTCGCAAAAACCTTGTAACAAGGAATCCCCCCAACATACAATCATACGATTTAATCAAACAGACGTTTGAAAGAGAGAAACCATGATGAATAAAATTTCGCGCAGGGCATTTTTAAAAGGCTCTATTTCGGCTGCAGGCGGTGTCGCTGCAACTACAAGT
>JASJGP010000091.1:0-11317 GCA_033791485.1 Desulfobacterales bacterium
ATCCTGACCCATATCATGTGCAAGGCCATGAACAGGAGTCTGATTAATATCTTTGTTGGAATTCAGCAGGGGTCTGCAACGTTCTTGAAACAGAAGCCGTCTGAGTCGGACAAAGAAAAATCTCATGAAACACTGGATGCACCTGAAATCCTCAAAGAGGAAGATGAAATTGAAAGGGCTGTCACTGTGCTGAAAAATGCTCAAAGGATAGTCATCATACCCGGCTACGGAATGGCTTTGGCCAAGGCCCAGTTCAAAGTAGTGGAAATGGCCGACAGACTCGAAAATATGGACAAAGATGTCAAATTTGCCATTCATCCGGTGGCCGGCCGTATGCCAGGACATATGAATGTTCTACTTGCGGAAGCTGATGTGGACTATGATAATTTGGTCGAGATGGATGATATCAATTCCGAATTCAAAGAAACCGATTTGGTTATTGTCGTAGGCGCATGTGATGTCGTGAATCCGGCGGCCATTGATTCAACGGACACACCGATATCGGGGATGCCCATACTGTTGGCCAATGAAGCCAAAAACGTGGTTGTATGCAATCTGGATGAAAAGCCCGGTTACTCCGGGGTTGAAAACCCTCTTTATGATATGCCGAAAACCATTAAACTTTTCGGTGATGCGAAGAACACGATATTGCGATTAATAGAAGCACTATAGGAGATCATTGTAAAACGGCACTTTTCGAATAATATTAACAACAAATTCGACACCACAGTCATCAGGCTCATATTTCGGGTCATATAGTACCTGTGTAGCAAGGGAAATTACCCATCTTCTTTCGATTATTCCTCAACATCTTTGTGTATCCGTTTTTATAAGTGTCCAGATACACTCAATTGCTGCGTTTTTTTATACAAGCCCCTGATCCAGCATAGCATTCACCACCTTGACAAAACCCGCGATATTGGCGCCTGCCAGATAATTTCCGGGCGCGCCGTATTCTGCAGATGTATCCAGGCAATTTTTATGAGAGCTTTTAATTATTATCTTGAGACGGTTATCTACTTCTTCTTTAGTCCAGCTCAAACGCAAGCTGTTCTGGGTCATCTCCAGGCCGGATACAAATACACCTCCCGCATTGGCCGCCTTGCCCGGAGCATAGAGTGTCTTATCGTTCAGAAAGATATTAACAGCTTCCGGTGTTGAAGGCATATTGGCTCCCTCACTTACCAGCTTGACACCATTGTTGATCAGGTTTTGAGCATCTTTTTCATTGAGTTCATTCTGCGTAGCACTGGGGAAGGCACACTCTGCTTTGTGGTTCCACAACGGGTTATAATCTAAAGAGGTATCTACTTCGGTGTAAACCGATTCAGAATATTTTTCGACATACTCTTTAATCCTTCCACGCCTTAGATTTTTGAGGCGCATCACAAAGTCCAGCTTGCCCCTGTCAATCCCTTCTTCATCATAAATATAGCCTGAAGAGTCAGAAAGGGTAACCACTTTGCCGCCAAGTTCAATAATCTTTTCAACAGTATACTGTGCTACATTTCCGGAGCCTGATACAAGGCATGTTTTGCCTTCAAGGATGTCATCCCGGGTGGCCAGCATTTCCGCGGCAAAATAAACATTGCCGTATCCGGTAGCTTCAGGACGGATAAGGCTTCCGCCCCAACCTAAACCCTTGCCCGTCAAAACGCCGGTGAATTCATTTTGTAATTTTTTGTACATGCCGAAAAGATAACCAATTTCCCTGGCTCCCACACCGATATCTCCGGCAGGTATATCCGTATTATGTCCGATATGGCGGAAAAGCTCAGACATAAAACTCTGGCAGAACCGCATTACTTCGCTATCAGATTTTCCTTGGGGATCAAAATCCGAACCACCTATTCCGCCTCCCATGGGTAATGTAGTAAGGGCGTTTTTAAAGACCTGTTCAAAGGCCAGGAACTTGAGGATGCTCAGGCTTACCGACGGATGAAAGCGCAGCCCTCCTTTGTATGGGCCGATCGCGCTGTTCATCTCTACTCTGTAACCACGATTAACATTTACTTGCCCCTGATCATCCATCCATGGAACTCGAAACATAATCACTCGTTCAGGTTCCACGATCCTCTCTATGATCGCGGCTTGACGATATTCGGGGTTCCGATCCAGAAGAGGTTTAACCGTTTCCAATACTTCCGTAACAGCCTGATGGAATTCCTTTTCACCAGGATCTTTAGCCTTTAGCATTTTTAAAATGTCTGACATAAATAATAACCTCCTGTTAATTTAAACCACTCTTTACTTACTTGCCAGTGGGTATTTTATGCACTTTCAGAGACCTTTGCAGATAAGCGCAGACTTCGAAAATTACCATTTTTCAAAGGTCTCTTTTAAATTTAATATCTATCAATTAAAACCTCTTTTAACAAGCAGCAATTATTGTACATTGAGATCCTCTGCCGACAATTATCACACAGGTACTCTATCATCAAAAGAAAAGGGAGATTAACAATATTTGATTTTATACGAAACCCTAAGCATCTATTATTTTAAGAGCTTCTTCCCTGTAGGCATCCATAACATATGGGATTTTCGTAACCTGGGCACACTCTTCGGTTAACGAGAACAGGTCTTTTCTGTTGATATATTTAACTTCCCAATTCCTTGATCCGGCCATAAGTTGCTGTAACCCCACTTTTATTTTATCAGTAGCGCTGAATATGCCTATAGCGCCCAATGGAAAAGTTTCTGCTTCAGAACCATATATTTTCTTCAACACTTCGTAATTCATGAAAATTTCTTCTTTAGTAGTGCCGAATCTTGATACTGTACTGGGAAGGCCTCCATCTTCGCCTCTCAGCCACTTTTCAGCATTTTTCCCAACCATGCCAGGTATCATCAACGCTCGTCCCATGCAAACGGCCTTGCAATAAGGGCTTCCTAAAGCAAGAGCTTTAAAGACATGATCTTCAGCAGAAAAACCGCCTGCAAAGGCAATATCCGGAGGCCGCTTACCGTTTCGGGCTAAACGATCGCACAGCTCATATGCCATGGAATGTAAATATATTGAGGGTATGCCCCATTCCGACATCATTCTCCAGGGGCTCATGCCGGTGCCGCCCGGCGCGCCGTCTATGGTTAATAGATCAATCCCGGCATCGCTGGACCAACGGATTGCCATAGCCAGCTCTCTCATTGGATAAGCGCCTGTTTTAAGCGTTATACGTTTGGCTCCGAGATTTCGTATCCTTTCCACTTCTTTCATAAAACCTTCCTGGTCAATGAATCCCAAGCGGGAGTGACGCTCGAATTGTTTAAGAGGACCGGCCTTGAAGGCTGCCTGGGAAGCAGGGTCTTCGGGGTCCGGAGTTACGATATACCCTCGTTTTTTCAGTTCAATGGCTCGTTTTAAAGAATTTACCTTGATTTCTCCTCCAATACACTTGGCTCCCTGACCCCATTTCAACTCAATAGTCTCAACCCCGAGTTTGTCTATCACATATTCGGCGACGCCGTTTCTAGTGTCCTCCACATTCATTTGAACAAGTATATCCCCATAGTTTTCGTGGTAGCGCCGATATTCTTTGACTCGACGGTCCATTTCCGGGGATTTTGTGATCTTGCCGTTGCCGTCAAGTTCCAATTCCGGATCGATTCCACAAACATTTTCGCCACAAACCAGGCTAATACCGCTTATCGCGGCACCTATTGCAAAATGACTCCAGTTTTTGCGTGCAATGTCAGTGCTGCCAAGGGCGCCGGTAAATATGGGCACCTTCATTTTTACCTTGTCTGTGACGCCATAGGAAGTTTCGGTGTTGACCGCAGGGAAAACGGCTTTATCAGGATTTGCCTCTACTCCCTTTGCTCCCAGGGCATATCCCATAATATTCAGGTGGGAGTAGTCAACAGGGTAGTCTTTGTCCGCACCGGCAGTTATGCTTCCGAAAGGTTGCGGATAAAGGAGTTCCCTGCCACGGAAAGTGGCTCTGAACATATCACAGTTTCCCTTGCACCCGTCAATGCATCTGCTGCATATGCCGGACTGGGGCGCGATATTTCGAGAACGATTCTTGGTTTCAAGGGCATCATTTGCGTTTGGTCTTTGTAAATTCATTGTTTAATCCTCCTTGTTATAATTTTGGTTCTTAAAATTGAATTTCCTGATTTATATGCCTGCCTGTGCGCATCGCACCTGTCTGCGTGCGGACACGCACAGTCAGGCGCAGACAGGGCAGTAAATATTTAAACAGGCTCAAAAAACAAAAAAAGGCATCTACCCCAATGGGGATAGACGCCTTTGTCTTCATCGATATTATAAATTATAAAACTTCACACGCCTTTGTGCAAAGTCTAAGTTTAGCTTTAATTTAGATCAGTGTTACTATTAATACCTATCCAATTTGTCAAGAAAATTTGTAATAAAATTCTTATTTTTAGGCTCGCTCATAAAAAGACCATTATAACTCTTCTGAAAGCAATACAGCTTCAGCAATCTGACGCATGGATTTTCTGGAGTCCATGCTGCGTTTTTGTAACCATCGGTAGGCCTCATCCGACTTGATTTTGCGCTTTTGCATAATAATCTCTTTTGCCCGCTCCACCAGCTTACGGGTCTCAAGCTCTTCCTGGATAACCTTGGTTTTAACTAATAACTCCGTGTTGAGGATTGCAACTGCCGCCTGGTTGGCAACTGCAGCTATTAGATTTACCTCAGTTTCGGAAAATTCGTGAGGCTCTGATGTGAAACAGTTGAGAACTCCAATAACCTTATTATCCTTTACCTGTAACGGCATGCTGAGCATAGACACCAAGCCAAGTTTTTTAGCCATTTCCTTTTCTTTGAACCGGGGTTCTTTTAGGACATCCTTGATAATAAGTGACTGGTTATGGGTGGCCACAAAACCAACAACACCTTCCACCCTGTCAAGAGACCGGTTTTTTACGTATTCAGGGTCAATAGACTGTGTGGCCTTTAGCCGGATCTTTTTCGGATTTACACTCTCGTCAACAAGCCAGAGGGAGCAGATTTCAAAGCCGGTCACTTTAGCAGTAACCATTACAATCAACTTAAGAATGTCTTCAAAGTACAGGTCTGAAGTGATGGCACGGCTTATATCAGTAAGCGCCTTAATGTACTTGTCATAGGTTTTTGATTTGATGTTTTCCATTAATTAACGGTGTTCCATTTCAAGCATGTCCGTAATTTCTGAAAGCTACACAGGCGAAAAACTTTCAGCATAAAGATTAAATACTTTAATATAACAGGCACCTAAGCACAAGAAATATCTTTGATCCCGTTGTTTTCAATAATAACGAAAAATCTATAGATTTTCTGCCATTTTCAGCTGGTTTTTGGTTATGGCAAAATTAGATGCAAGTCCGATGAGTTCGTGGTGTTTTTCTATAAATGGTACATAAACCAGCAAAAAGCTTCTTGGCAGGTCGTGAAATTTTACATCAACCGCATCAGCGGCAGGGAAAATCACAGGCTTTTTCGAATTTGCAGATTCTGTAAAAAAGGAGTTTAATTCAACTGAAAGCACTTCAGCCATTTTGAAAAGTGCGGGCAAAGAAGGGTAAATAAGGTTGCTTTCAACCTGGGAGATAGAACTGGGGGTTACACCAACCAGTTTTGCCAGCTCTGTCTGGGACAAACCCTGTTTAGTGCGAATTTCTTTCAAGCGAGTTCCCAGATCTATTCGGCTTTTAACATGCGTTTCAAAGTCAAAGGTGATATTTAAATCTTTGCTCCAGTAATAGTATGACTTATTATGTGTATCAAGATTTCGTTTTTCAGCTTTAAGGATTTTCAAAGCATTTTTGCCCCTCTGGATGGAGAGATCGATGGCAACCTGGGCAATTTGATTAATATGCGCTCTGAGGCGTTGTGAGTGTGCCCGTTTCTCAATAACCCAGTAAGCTATAGTATTTAATTCATACAGCCTTGGGCATGAGTGGGAATAAAAGTTGATGATGTGGTCTTCACCGCCCCATAACTCCTGCATACCTGTCAGGCTTTCGAAAACAAAACGGACATCTCCTTTCATATTTTCATGAGCTCCATAAAAGGCATCCATTACCTGGTGAACATTACGGGGTTCTTCCACTTTAATAATATTGCAAGGCCATTGAGATTTCTTTTTATTATAAAACTTTAAAAAAATTTTAGAACCATTGCCCTTGCCGTAAGTAAAACAGTCCAGAATGGTTAACAATCGGTTATTTGCAAGTGTTCCCAGTTTTTCCAGAAGATTTTTTGGGGAACGGTCAAAACTTACATAAATAAGTGGTTTTTTCTGAATTTGTGAGGCTTGCATGAAGTTTAGGCAAAAAACCGTGGCAAGACTTCCGGCATCGTCATACCAGATCACATTATCTCCAATATAAAGACCTCCGAGAAGACGGTCAAGCTGGCTGACGCCGGAGCTAACATTGAGCGTTTTTGAAACCATTAATTTCTCACTTTATCGCAAAGCCGTTTTTAATTTTCATTTAGAATTTAAAAGCAAACATGAAATTACAGGAATCAAAAACACATGTCAAGATTCCGAATGAGGATTCCTGAAAATGCGATATGTAGGCATTTTGATTTTTGACATAATAAATTGAGTAAAAATTAAAGAAACTATATAAATGTTAGTACTACTTAACCGGCTAAATTTTATTATTTTATAGTTGACAAACGAATATTACAAAGATAATGGAGCACAAACACCTTAAATCAAGATGAGCCAATTTCAAAAAGTCCCCTTTTGTCAGATATCTGCGGCAGGCTCAAATTTTAATCCTCGAAATGCTACATGTATTCCTGTGGTTGAAGTTTTCACCTTCCTTGATTTCGAACAGATAAGCGAAGACTTCGAAATTGAACATTTAGAAACTACCTCAAGATAATACGGATTTCGCACAAAGGCGTGTGAGATAAAACAAATGCACTTAAGACAAAGGCGTCTTCAATATTTCTAATATAAGAAGACGCTTTTTTTTCTTAGGGCCATGAGGAAGCTTTCATAAAAAAATGGAATTTGAACCAAAGATAACAATTTTTTATTGTATCAACAGCTTTAGCGAATCAGCATTATCGCATGTTGATGAGATAGATCATGTTGATATTAAATACATTAAGATGCCGTGTTCCGGCATGACAAAGGATGTTTATCTGCTGCGGGCATTTGAAGCCGGAGCAGATGCCGTCATTGTTTTGGTCTGTCCTGAAGGAAAGTGTCGATTCGTTGAAGGAAATATCAGAGCGAAAAAAAGAATTAAGCGGACCAAGAGTCTGTTGGATGAAATTGAACTGGATGGCGAAAGGCTGTCAATGTTTAACCTGAATCCGAAAGATAAAGATGCTGCAGCAAAAATCATAAAAGACACATTGTTGAAGCTTAAAGATTTAGGCCCCAATCCGGCTGCATGATTTTCAAATGAAAGGATAGTTATAATGATAGTAGGTGAACAAAAGCCAATTGCGGAAATAAAAGAATCCATAGCGCCGTATAGCAAAATACTTATCCTTGGATGCGGTACATGCGTGAAGACCTGTTTTGCAGGAGGGGAAGACGAAGTGGCTGTCCTTGCCTCGGCTTTGAGACTGGCATTTAAAAAAGACGGTAGAAAAATAGAAATCGAAGAAAAGACCATAGAGCGCCAGTGTGAAGATGAATTCATACAGGAAGCAGCGGTTGCCATTTCACGGAACGATGCAGTGCTGTCTCTGGCCTGCGGTGCAGGAGTACAGGATATCGCAAGGTGTTTTGTTAAAACGATTGTTTTGCCGGGCGTAAACACCACTTTTATTGGAATTCTGGAAAAACAGGGCACCTTTACCGAGGAATGCCTTGGATGTGGTGATTGCAAACTTGCTATATTCGGCGGGATTTGCCCGGTGACGCGCTGTTCTAAAAAGCTGTTAAACGGTCCCTGTGGAGGATCCAGGGATGGCAAATGCGAGGTAAATCCTGATATTGATTGCGCCTGGCAACAAATAATAGATCGATTAAAAACACTCGGCCAGCTTGACAATTTACGGAAATATATTCCTCCCAAGAATTGGAGAGCCAGCCATGCGGGCGGGCCCAGAAAATTAGTCAGAGAGGATCATGTGATATGAAAAAAAACATCTTGAGCAATCTGCAAAAGATTCTATCCAAAAAGGAATTTGCGGTTACTGCTGAATGCGGACCGCCCCGTGGTGCTGACTTAGAAGTTATCCGTCGAAAAGGAGAACTGCTTAAAGGTTTTGTTGATGCGGTGAATGTGACTGACAATCAGACGGCTATTGTCAGAATGTCAAGCATTGCAGCGTGTGTGCACCTTTTAAATATAGGTATTGAGCCTGTCATGCAAATGGTCACCCGCGACCGGAACAGGATTGCCCTGCAATCGGATATTATGGGAGCCTATTCTTTAGGGATAAAAAATATTCTCTGTCTTTCAGGAGATCACCAGACTTTTGGCAGCCAGCCTGATGCGATGAATGTTTTTGATATCGATTCCATGAACCTTGTCCGGACAGTCAGGGACATGCGCAGTGATGGAAAAGATATGAGCGGTTTTGAGTTGGAAAATCCACCTCGCATGTTTATCGGGGCTGCGGCAAATCCTTTTGCCGATCCCTTTGAATATCGAGTGATCAGGCTGGCCAAGAAAATAGATGCGGGTGTTGATTTTATACAGACCCAGTGTGTTTATAATATGGATCGATTTAAAGAATGGATACGGCTGGCGCGGGAGGAAGGATTAACCGAGAAGGTTCATATCCTGGCCGGTGTAACACCTCTTAAATCTCCTGGAATGGCCAGGTTTATGGCAAACAAGGTCGCCGGCATGGATGTGCCGGAATCTGTTATCAAACGGATGGAATCCGTATCAAAAGAAAATGCTGGCAAAGAAGGGATTAAAATATGCCTGGAGACGATTTCCCAGCTGCGTGAAATGAAGGGCGTACATGGAGTTCATCTTATGGCAATCGAATGGGAAGAGAAAGTCGGTGAGATTGTAGAAGCCGCAGGTCTCATACCGCGTCCTGAATCTGAAGAATAAGCACAAGAGCCTGGAGTTTAAATGTCCAAGAAGTATCACATACCAGTAGAAATCACACCGCCGCGGTTTGAACCGATAGGGAAATATGCAACGGTTGAATTTAGGGAAGACTGTGCAGGTAGTTGCAGAGAGTGTGTAAAGAAAAAATGTGTTTATGGAATTTTTAAAGACAATTATTTTCACATAAGCTCCATGAAAGAACCTGAATATCTGTATGAATGCCAAAGCTGTTTCAGGTGTGTGCAGGAGTGTACCCGGGGAATTTTTTCACGGGTAATCAACCCGGCCTACAGAACACTGGGAGATGACTACTGGCGTGCGGACATTATTTACGTAAACTGGTATCAGGCCCATACAGGCAAGATTCCTGTTTCAGGAGCCGGGTATCGCGGCCCATTCGTGGCACCCGGATTTGAATCCATGTGGACAGACATGTCCGAGATCGTGCGTCCGACACGTGATGGTATTCATGGACGGGAGTATATCAGTACATGTGTTGAGCTGTCCAGAAGAGTCACCCCTTTAAAATTCAATGAAGATATGACCCTGGCTTCTGATGTGCCTGAAATTTTAGAACTGCCGCTTCCTTTATTGTTCAGGTTACCTGAGGATCTTGTAAAAAATGAAAGTGTGATTATTTCTGCGGCAAAGGCGGCTCAGGTACTAAAAACCATGATGTTTATTATTCCACAGGATTATTCGGCTGATCTGACGCCATACGCTGAAAATCTAATCCCCTGCTTAACCAAACATAATTTTAATGAGTATCTCGATCTGGTTAAAAAAAGCAGGGCAGTGGAACTGACCTATGAAACCGGAATCGAGGAAGTATTCCCCAGGTTGCGGGCCATAAATCCGGATTTAATTATTATTGTCAAAATTCCTCTTGATGGCATGGCAGCATCGCGAGCACTTGAACTGGCCGAAACCGGTGTGGATACACTTTATTTTTATGCAGACCAAAACGGCAACGAACTTGATGCGGAAAATCCCAGGTTTTTAAAAGAAATGATTAGAGAAGTTCATCTTAAGCTGGTTGAAAATTCAATCAGGCAAAAGATCAATCTTATCTTTTCCGGTGGAATAGCCATGGCAGAGTATATGGCCAAAGCGATTATCTGCGGGGCCGATGCGGTTGTGGCGGATTATGTCATACCGCTGGCCTTAGAGTGCCGTTTATGTGGTCGATGCAAACAAGGACTGTCCTGCCCGGTGAAACTGGATGAAGATT
Organism: Desulfobacterales bacterium; assembly: GCA_033791485.1. Taxonomy (GTDB): domain Bacteria; phylum Desulfobacterota; class Desulfobacteria; order Desulfobacterales; family JAUWMJ01; genus JAUWMJ01. The sequence continues at coordinate 10,226 of JASJGP010000091.1, forward strand.
TCGATGATAATTGGGGCTCTCAGAGAATTGTAAACCTGATCGGAGCCTGGCATGCCCAGTTGATTGAATTAATGGGCGCGATGGGTATCAGGGAAGTCAGAAGACTGCGGGGTGAAGTCGGTCGCTCCATGTGGTTTGAAGATCTGGAGGAGAAAAACTTTGGGCCGGTATTTGGTGAAAGAAAAGTGACAGGATTAGGATAATTAAATGAGTAGTAAAAAAGATAATCACGATCTGCCTGAAATTGTAGAAAGCCCTTCCAGGTTTCGAAATACCATAGGCAAATATACCATAAGAAGAAATTCAAATTGCATTTCCTGCGGTCTTTGCGCTGAGCTTTGTCCTTATGGCGTTCATATAAGGTATGACAATTTTACCAAACCCTTGCGGCCCAAGGAGCACAAATGTATCGGATTTAAATGCCGGGAAAACGATTTCTTTTGCGTGGATCGATGCCCTCAGCAGGCGCTTACACTTAGACTGAATCCGATCCTTGAAACCCTGGGTGATTATCGCTGGACTGCCGAGATGTTGATTGCACACTGGGAAATGGCCGAAACCGGAGAACTGCCGGTCGGTGACCTGGAATACAATCTGGGGTACTCAGGCGGAGGCTTTGATAAAATCAGATTCAAGAGGCCTGATCCAAAGAACTATCTTGATATCAGCGATAAAGAGATTGATACGAGCCTTGACCTTAATAAGAGAAATGACAGGCGACCCGAAAGAACCCTTTCGCTTCCAATTTACAGCGGGGGTATGTCCTACGGTTCAATGGCATTGTCCGCTTTAACCGGAAGGGCAAGAGCGGCCAAGCGGTTGAACACACTGACCTGTACCGGTGAAGGAGGCTATCCCCAGGAATTTGTACCTTATGCTGATTTTGTCATTACACAGGTGGCCAACGGACTATTCGGTGTGAGGGAAGAAACGATTATATACGCACCGGTCGTTGAGTTTAAATATGCCCAGGGAGCCAAGCCTGGTCTGGGCGGGCATCTTCTGGGTGACAAGGTCACCCCGGAGGTTGCCGCGATGAGAGAGACCGTGCCGGGAATTTCGCTTTTCTCACCATTTCCTTTTCACAGCGTT
>JASJGP010000092.1:0-6443 GCA_033791485.1 Desulfobacterales bacterium
GCGATTTTTCCATTGACTATGTGAAGATAAATGCGGACTACAGAAGCTGAGGACCTTTTAATATTTAAATGGGACACGGATTAACACAGGTTTCAGGATATTAAAAATTGATGGGTTCATAAAAAGTCCCAATTTCGTCACTCCGGCGAAAGCCGGAGTGACGAAACTATTGAAATGATTGGATTCCGGCTTTCGCCTGAATGACAAAAAAGATATTTTCAGACTTTTTACGAGTCCATCAAAATTTATCTGTGTTTATCTGTGAAAATCCGTGTCCTGAAGTAATAAAATGCCTTTAATGCGACTTCAAAAATATCTCTCTGGTGCCGGGTTTTGCTCAAGGCGAAAGGGTGAAGAATATATAAAAGATGGCCTGGTTATGGTAAATGACCAAGTTGTTACCGAGCTTGGAACTAAGGTTGACCCTGAAGCAGATCGCGTTGAAGTTGATGGAACGCGTGTGGAAGCAGATCAAAAAAAAGTTTATATAGCTTTAAACAAGCCAAGAGAATATGTAACAAGCTGCAACCATCCCGGCGAAAAAATCGTGCTCGACTTTGTTGATATTCCTGAACGCATTTATCCGGTAGGGCGACTTGATAAGGATTCCACCGGGCTTTTACTTTTAACCAATGACGGCAGGCTCCATCACAGGTTATCCCACCCGTCCTTTGACCATGAAAAAGAGTATGAAGTGACAGTAGCAAGCCACATCACCGATGGCGCCCTTAAAAGTCTGGAGAAAGGGATGCCCATGATGGGGACAAAAACCAGGCCGGCAAAGATAAGAAGGATTTCTTCAAAACGATTTCGGATTATATTAAAAGAAGGGAAAAATAGGCAGATACGCCGGATGGTGGGAAAGGTGGGCGGCAGGGTCATCGGCTTAAAGCGTATAAGGATTTCAAATATAAAGCTGGGCAAGCTTTCCGAGGGTTCCTGGCGTTATTTAGGAGAAAAAGAGAAAGAGGGTCTTTTAGAAACTCTTTAAGATAAAAGATTTGTAACGAATTAACGTTTTGAAACTGGCTCTATAGCAATAAGATTTTTTCTTATGCGATTCGAAGGTCCCATATACAGGCCACCGAGTGAGGCGGACTCCCTTTTGATACAGGCAACTGTTGGCTGTCCTCACAATAAATGCACCTTTTGTATGATCTACAAGAAAAGGCCTGGATTTAAAGTCCGGGATATCTCTGAGATCAAGGAGGATATCTTAAAGGCTCGTGAATATTATGGACCTTATGTACGTACCCTCTTTTTCCCGGATGGCAACACCATTGCCATGAAAACAGACGATCTGTGCGAAATCTGTCTTTTTGCAAGGGAGATTTTCACGGAACTCAAGCGCATTACCGTATATGGCAGCATGCAGTTTATTCACAAAAAAGGATTAAAAGGTCTAAAAAAACTGGCCGCGGCAGGCCTTTCCAGGATTCACGTCGGTCTCGAATCGGGAGACGATGTTATTTTAAAACAGATTAAAAAGGGCACGAACAGCCTTGAGCAAATCGAAGCCGGAAGGTGGGTGATGGATGCCGGTATCGAGCTGAGTTTGTATGTTATTTTAGGAATCGGAGGCAGGGATCGTACAAAATTTCATGCAAAAGAGACTGCAAAGGTATTGAATAAAATAGCTCCTGATTTTATAAGGCTTCGCACCTTTGTTCCCAAGATAAACACCCCTCTTTTAGATGATGTTCAAAACGGAACTTTCCAGATGCTCGGTCCCCATGAAGTTCTTGAGGAAACCTTTTCCCTTATAAAAGATATTCGAATATCTTCCTATGTTGCAAGTGACCATTATACCAATTATATAAACCTGGAAGGGCGTCTTCCTGATGAAAAAGAGCGACTTCTCAATGAGATAGAAATGTCGCTAAAAAAAGATGAAAAATCTTTTAGGGACTTTTTTATAGGGAATGCATAAACAGAAATAATCACCAAAAAACGACAGAAAAACGATGATGGAGAAAAAAGAATATGGTAACATTTAAATCATTGGTTGAACGAAAGGATAAAATCGCGATCGTGGGGCTTGGTTATGTGGGTCTCCCTTTGGCCGTGCATTTGTCGGAACATTTTGACGTAAAAGGATATGATCTTAAAGATGAGCGAATCAAAGAGCTTAAATCAGGGCTTGACCGGACATTGGAAGTGTCAAAAGAGCAGCTCGACAAAGCAAAAATCTTTTTTACCAGTGAACCAAAAGAACTTTCCGGGTGCAAGCTCATCATTGTTGCCGTACCGACACCTATCGATGAATACCGCATTCCGGATTTGAGCCCCCTTCGCGGCGCTTCTAAAATCGCAGGAAAGCACATGGTTAAAGGCTCATGTATCGTATTTGAATCAACGGTATATCCCGGCGCCACAGAAGAAGTTTGCGCACCTATTTTAGAAAAGGAATCGGGTTTAACACTGGGTATGGATTTTACCCTTGGCTATTCCCCGGAAAGAATAAACCCAGGGGATAAAGTCCATACGATCGATAAAATTATAAAAATTGTTTCCGGTTCTGACGATAAGACTTGTCTGCTTTTGTCTGAAGTTTACGGTAAGATCGTTAAGGCCGGAATACATGAGGCATCTTCAATAAAGGTGGCTGAAGCTGCCAAGGTTATTGAGAATACACAAAGAGACCTGAACATAGCTTTGATGAACGAACTGGCAATGATTTTTGATAAAGCCGGCATTGATACAAACGAAGTTCTTGATGCTGCGGGAACCAAATGGAACTTTCTTCCCTTCAGGCCCGGACTGGTGGGAGGGCACTGCATCGGGGTTGACCCGTATTATTTAACGGTGAAGGCTGAGTCACTTGGTTATCACCCGGAGATGATTCTGGCAGGCCGCAGGATAAACGACGGCATGGCTAAATATATTGCAGAAAAGACCGTTAAACTGCTTATTGGTGCTGAAAAACAAGTTCACGGTGCGAAGGTCGCAGTTTTGGGAATTACCTTCAAAGAAGATGTTCCTGACTTAAGGAATACGAAGGTTGTGGATATTATCAGCGAGCTGTCTGAATACGGCATAGAGGTCCTTGCCCACGATCCGCTTGCAGATGCTAAAGAAGCAGAAAATTATTATAACCTTGAATTAAAGGAGATGTACGACCTTGCAGGTGTTGATGCTGTTATCGTTGCAGTTATGCACAGGCCTTACCAAGAGATGGGGCTTGAAAAGATCGCAGGACTGTGCTCAGGAGGCACTCCTATTATTATTGATGTAAAAAGCGGGTTCAGTCGGAAAGATGTGGAAAAAGGAGGTATAATCTACTGGAGGCTATAGACAGGATAGTGTTGGTAGTTTGTTGTCCGTGGTTAGTTGTATTAATATGTTCTAAACGCTCAGACAATAATAACATATAGTCCGATCACTCTTTGCTACGGACAACAGGCAACTATCAGCGGACATTACCACTTTTACTCAACATATAACTGCTGTCCGGGGTAAATTTTGCTTCCGGCAGTTAGTTTATTTATTTTAAGAAGGCGATCTAAAGACATATTATTTTGTTTTGCGATTGTAAAGGGTGAATCCCCGTTTTTTACTTCATATGCCTTTAAGCCATTTTTTAGCGTAACTTTATTGCTGCGCACCGGTATTTTTATTACCTGTCCTATATGAAGATTCGTACCTGACAGGTTGTTGAGTTTCTGGATTTCCTGAGTTGTAGTACCGTAGCGCTTGGCAATAATCCATAGTGAATCACCGCTTGTCACTTTATGGACATACCTTTTTCCGGATTTTCTTTTTACTGTCTTTTTTGCCGGATACTTGTATCCTCTTTGCGGTATTTTAAGTAGCCTGCCTGCAACGATATATGAACTGCGCATATTATTTGCACGCATAATGCGTCTGACACTCGTTCTGTAACGTCTGGCAATAACTGAAAGGGTCTCACCACGTCTTATTCTGTGGTAAACAAATTTTCTTGCAGGAGGAGATGAAACGGGAATTTTATCAAGTTTGGAAAGCAGTGTTTCCGCTGAACCGGGAGGAAGCTTCAAGGAATATTTCTTCGGAGGGAGTATCTTATATCGGAGTTCCGGGTTAAGGATTTTCAATATTTTTGGCGATACATCAATACTTTTGGCTACGTTATTTATATGTACCTGTTTAGATACGTCAACCGTTTCATATTCCAGGGGTTGGTCTGTTTGAGCTAAATCGAGCCCATATTTTTCAGGGTCATTTAATATATGAAGCGTAGCAAGGAACCTGGGAACATACCGTGCGGTTTCACGTGGGAGCCGTTCGTAAAGATCCCAGAAATTATCAAGATAGTTTACGTTTTGTTTCCGTATTACACGCAGGACCTTACCTTCTCCGCAGTTGTATGCAGCTAGGACGGTAGACCAGTCGCCAAATATCTGGTGCAGTTCCTTTAAATATTCAATGGCGGCCTTTGTAGATTTAACAGGGTCAAGGCGTTCATCAATGAATTTGTCACGTTTTAAGCCGAATTTATATCCGGTTGATGGAATAAATTGCCACAGTCCGAGTGCTCTCGCTCTGGAAAGGGCACGCACTTTGAATCCGCTTTCAATCAACGGAAGCCACGATAATTCAACAGGAATTCCGGCAGCTTTAAGTGCAGGAACAATCTGGGGTCGAAACATACCTGAACGTCTGTATGATTCGATAAAGTAGTTCTTTTCTTTTCCTTTGGTAAACAGGTCAATTTCATTTTGGATGTATTTATTCATCACCATGGGGATGGCGTTATGGTTGCCGTTTACAACAATATTGCGGGATGCATAGATTTCAAGAATACGCTTTGAAATTAAGAATCGGAGGTCTTCCTTCTGCTGGATGAGCTTTGGTTTATCGTAGGTGTCAATATCAAGTATCAAAGCATAAGCTCTGTCAAGAGCTTCCAGTGCACTGTCAAGCTCACCTTCTTGCCAGAATTCCTGAGCTGCCTGGCAAAATTCAAGAGCGTTGTCTAAAATCGGCTGAAACTTTTTATGAGGTGAAAAGGGCTCTTTTTTCTTTTTTGGCGGTGGAGAGTTGGTTTCTTTTTTTGCATCTGCCTGTTTGTCTTCAGGAGAATCAGCCTCCTTGCCTTCCGGATTAATGTTGGAGACAGTTTCGTCTTGTGGTTTTGATTCCGGGATATTTGCTTCCGTTTTTTCCGAGCTGGTATCTTGGGAGACATTTTTTTTGACAAATGGCTGGAGGCATCCGTATAAGAGGAATAGCAGCGAAAAAAGCAGGGTAAAAGTTAAATATTTTCTTAAAATAGGTTTCATATTATTATTTTCGGTTTGCAAGTGAAAAACTTTAGTATTTTTAGGTTGCTGTCCAAATACACAAATAAATGCATTTCTGTCAAGGCTTGTTCGTTATAAAATTATACGAGTTAAGGGCACGGGTTCCAAGTTTCGAGGTATGGGTTACGGCTTATCCAGCCTTTAGCAGGCTTTGCTTCAATGGCCCGACGGGTTGCAGAGGCTTCAGAAAGCTGAAAAACAGCAATAATATATAATATTGCTAGAAAATAGGCAATAATAAGGTAGTTTAACTACATAATCAGCTAGAATAAAAAATAACAGATGATAGCAGCAGCATATCATGGTTGATATTTGGAAAATAGACAGTTAAATAGGTAAGTTCTTTTTTTTAAAGTGACTCGCAATTGTTAAAAATACCAAAAATAAGTCATTTATATAATAACTATTATGCAAATATGCGCGCCAGCGTAGCTCAGCTGGTAGAGCTACTGATTTGTAATCAGTGGGTCGGGGGTTCGAGTCCCTCCGCTGGCTCCATTTGCTATTGAGGTGGGGTTCCCGAGTGGTCAAAGGGAACAGACTGTAAATCTGTCGGCGAAGCCTTCGGAGGTTCAAATCCTCCCCCCACCACCAACCTCAACGAAAGTTGTATGTAGGAGATTTCGGCGCGAATATCGGGATCGACAGCAAAAAACTACATGGCTTCCTTCATGAATCTTACTGCAATTTATTTAAGGAAATGTATTGTGTTTTATTTATTGATTAATAGTGATTCCTAAGGTCTCAATATAGAAACATCGTGGGCGGGAGTAGCTCAGTTGGTAGAGCTTCAGCCTTCCAAGCTGGATGTCGCGAGTTCGAATCTCGTCTCCCGCTCCAGAATCAAAATTATTTAAAACCGGAAGAAGATCTGCCTGTACAAGAAAAATTAAGAAAAACATTGCCCACGTAGCTCAGTCGGTAGAGCGCTTCCTTGGTAAGGAAGAGGTTCACCGGTTCGATTCCGGTCGTGGGCTCCATTGAAAAAAGATCGTTTTTATTTAATTTGTCAAGCAAGATAAAAATACCAAAATAAATAATAGGAGGACGGAGAGATGGCGAAGGAGAAATTTGAGCGAACAAAACCGCATGTTAATGTAGGAACGATTGGTCATATAGATCATGGCAAGACGACATTAACGGCAGCTATAACCAAGCATA
>JASJGP010000093.1:0-3779 GCA_033791485.1 Desulfobacterales bacterium
CATCAAAGGTTCTTACACAAATGTTGTGGGGCTTCCGGTTTGTGAAGTTATTGAATTTCTTATCGAAGAAGGCATTACAAAAGTGTAAACACAAACCCTATTATATTGATAGTCTGTCCTGTAAAGCGCTTTTAAATACATTGAATAATTACCCATTTACTTAGCTATCCAGCGTTTAAAGACCTTTTACAAATTCATCATATTTTAGTTGCCCATTTTTTATGTTGACTTTCACCCTGGGTTCAATTAGAGATTTTCTTAAGTTCAGGTGCTCGTATCACTTAATAGGGAACCCCGTTAAAATCGGGGACGGGCCCGCCGCTGTAACCCCACCCTTTTCTAATTGGAAAAGGGAACCTTTTTAGCACTATTCGCCACTGTTCCGACAAGCCGGGATGGGAAGGCCGTTAAAAAGGCGGGGGAGTCAGAAAACCTGCCTGAACCAAGGGCTTAATTTTCGAGGACAGTAGATAAGCCTATAAGATCTAAAGGATAAAAAAGGGATATCCCCGGATCGATTTATTTCGATTCGGGGATTTTTTTTGGTCTTTTGGCGGGCGCATTTTTAATTTTATATTCAAAAGGGGAAAGGAGATTTAAATGAAAAAGTTTATTTGTTGTGTTTTTGCTATAGCCCTGATGCTGCCCGGTGTTGTTAAAGCCCAGAAAAATACAAAGGACGATAGCTCCATCACAATGATGGAAGAAACTGTGGTCACTGCCGGAAGAGTTGAAGAAAAGAAAAAAGAAATCACCTCCAATATCACCGTTATTGATGAAGAAGAGATAAAAAAATCCTCGGCAGCGAATCTTGGAGATCTATTAATTCAAAAAGGAGTCGGGCATTCCCATAAATACCCTGGCGGGCTGACTCCAGTGGGAATAAGAGGGTTTAGATCGGAAACGCTGGGTGTCGATCTTGAAGGATATGTTATTATTTTACTTGATGGCCATCGGATTGCAACAGGCAATGCTTCAAAAATTATGACTAAAAACATAGAAAGGGTGGAAATAATAAGGGGACCCGCCTCTGTTCAATACGGTTCGGCCGCTATTGGTGGAATTGTAAATGTCATTACCAGGCAGGGAAAAGGTAAACCCACCTTTTTTGCAGAAGGTATGCTTGGAAGCTATGGTTATGTTGAAAAAAGCGTCGGTTTTTCCGGAAAGGTTAACATCTTCGATTTTTCAGGCAGTTTTAGCAGATCCAAAATGGATGATTATGACACCGCTGATAATATAGAAGGAGAAAGATACTTTAACACCGGTTATCACCGGGAAGATAACACCAGTTTAAATATCGGTGCCGAATTTTTGCCTGGAAATCGCGTCGGTGTGATTTACACAAATTACGAGGGTGATCGAATAGGAACTCCTGATAGCCTATATCAAAATGACCTTGATGATTATAAAGATTCAAGCAACCGCTCATTGGACTTTACTTATGACGGTAAAACTTCAGAGGGCCTTTTTTCCTGGAAAGCCAGATACTACGAAGGAAAAGACAAAAACAAATCCTTTGATCCCATAGCAAGCAACCCCGATTTTATGGACGATGGTTTTCCTCACAAAGTAAAGATTGATCATAAAGGGTCACAGGCTCAGATCTCTTTCAACCAGGACTACTTACTTTTAACAACCGGATTCGACTGGATGAATTATAAAACAAAAGATGATACATATAGTCCGAAAAGTACCGAATATAACAACCCGGCCTACTTTCTTCTCGCCAAAACAAGGCTTCTTGACAAAAGGCTTATTTTTTCAGGCGGCCTGAGGTACGACAAATACGAAGTTGAAATGAAAAAAGACGAAGGCGGGAAAGAAGACGATAAAAACCTCTCCCCCAGGCTCGGGGCTGCCTACCTTCTCACAGACTATATAAAAATTAGGGCCAACTATGGAGAGGCATTCAGGATGCCGTCTGCTCAAGAGCTTGCTGCGACCTATACAGCATATGGGACAAACTACATTGGCAATCCCAATCTTGATCCTGAACAAAGCAAAACCTATGAAGGAGGAACGGATTTTTCTTATGCCTCTTTAAATATCTCCCTGACATACTTCCATACTGATTTTAAGGATAAGATTGAGCATGACGGCGGATGGCCTGACAGAACTTGGCTTAATATTGGAAAAGCGGAAATTGCCGGTTTTGAAGGCGAACTTTCATATGATATCGGCACTTTTTTTGACTGGAATTTTCAGCTAAAACCCTATGCCAACTTCGTTCGTCTTACAAAATACAAAGATAAGGAAACGGACGAAGACCTTAAATACACATCGGATTGGACTGTATCCTACGGAATAACATTATCCGATTATAACGGGCTTTCCGCCAACCTTAATATTGCCTATGTCGGCAAGCAGTATATTGATGACTGGAGAAGCGCCGGTCCTCCAACCTGGACAGCCCCGGTTGTCGAAAAGGGGTCTTTTAGTGTGGCCAACCTGACTATCGCAAAAAAAATAGCAGATACCGAAAAATTGGGAGATTTAACCTTGAAAGTTGAAATTGAAAATCTCTTTGATAAAGATTATGAGTACGCAGATGATTATCCCATGCCTGGAAGAAGTTTTTTCCTGGGTTTAAGATATGATTATTAATGTACTTGACTGAGAGACCATCCAGCGGAATGACTCCCAGCCAATACCTATTTTCAATTTTTTACTTTCTTCCTATAATGGAATATATTATTATCTGAATCTTGCATGAAAATTTATAAGAAACTTTTGTTATGATAAAATTAGACTTTTTTGCGAATTCATCAATATTAAGGAAATAACAATGCTCAATATCTTCATAAACGGTGGACCGGTCATGTACCCTCTTCTGGCCTGTTCCATTATTGTTTTAACCGTAATTATAGAACGAATTTTTTTCTGGATTAATTTAAACAAAAACCGAAATCATAAGCTTTTAGACGAAGTTCTCGAGCTTTGCCAAAAAGGAGACTGGGAGTCTGTAAAAGGGAAGACAGCTGGTTCAAAAGATTATATCATTAAAATCCTCATAACAGGTATTCTCCATAGAGAATTTTCAATGATAAAGGCTATGGAATCTGCCGCTGCGGAAGAAATCAAACGGATGCGCCGGTATATGAATATTTTAGATACCATGATCACCGTGGCACCGCTTTTGGGAATTTTCGGAACTGTTATTGGAATTATCTTGTCATTTGAAGTTCTTGGGAGTTCGGGCATCGAACATCCCGAGGCCGTTACAGCAGGAATTGCCCAGGCACTCATTACAACCGCTACCGGACTTGGAATCGCCATTCTTACTGTTTTCCCCTATAATTATTTTAATTCACGCGTTGAAAATTCCGCTATTTCCATTGAAAAATATGCTACCAGTCTTGAAATTGTTTATGAAAAGCTTGTTCAATCTTCAGTAAACCAGCCAGGGGATTTGAAATGAAGCTCAATCCATACAAAACTAAAAATCCCAGAATTGAAATGCTCCCTTTAATTGATGTTGTTTTCCTGCTTCTTGTTTTTTTCATATATGCAATGTTGTCCATGGCAGTACATCGCGGTTTACCGGTAGTCCTTCCTGATTCTTCTACTGCTAAAATTGACAAAAAGCTGGTTTTATCCGTCAGTATAAAATCAGACGAAACAATTTATATAGATAAACAACAGGTTACCCTTGAAGATCTTGCCGAAACTTTAAAGTATAGAGCCGGACATGAAAGGAATCCCGGCGTTATTCTTTTTTGCGAACGTGACAATTCTTATAAAAAAAATTTTTATGTCCTGGACCAGATACAGACAGC
>JASJGP010000094.1:0-3795 GCA_033791485.1 Desulfobacterales bacterium
GACCTTGATGAGTTAATGAAAAAACACCAAATAAATACATTTTGTTTTTTCGGTCAGGAAGATGACGAATCTGATGAATATTATGTACGGTATGAAATATCGAATTATATTATGATGAGAATAGTTAGCAGGATTTTATTCATGGACCAAAAATTCGATAACATAAGAGATGTCATAATTTCTGACGTGCTGAAATATATTGATCCTTTAAGAGTTATACGTAAAATTAATGACGAAGGAGAATGTGAAGAAGTTCCTTTTATCCCTTCGGCGTTTTTAAACGATTAGATTATTTTTACACGAGATACCTAATCGGTTGGCAAATTAATGGGGCGACCTGGAAGAAGGTTGTCCCATTTTTTGTATGTAGATTCAAACCGGTTACTTCATTACAACTCGCCGAGAACAAAACATAAATGCAATCATCATTGCATCATATTTCATTTTAATAAGGGGATGTACCATGAGAAAAGCAAGATTTAAAAAACAGCTGACTATTGCCATACCGCTGGAACATTTCGTGCAAATTCAACAAATCACCGACGACCATGAGATCAGTCTGGCTGAATGGGTCAGGGATGCCGTATCAGCGGCGCTGACAACAAATCAACAAAAAAAAGAGGAACAGATAAATGAACAATAAACAAGCAGCACTCGATTATATTGGAAAAGGTTTGAAGGTAATCCCACTTTGGAGCCCTTCATTGATTAGGCGGAAGCCACCTGGCTACTTTGTTGATGAGCTAAATATGAGACTTGAAAATAATAAAAGAGAAGAAAAACCTCTTTCTGAAGATCAGGTGTATGAGAATCTTTTCATTGAAGTATGCAAAAGACCAAAAATTAAATGGAAACAGTATCAAGAGCGTATACCCACCGTACAAGAAGTATCTGAATGGTTCGATAAATGGCCGGATGCGAATATTGCCGTAGTTACAGGGAAAGAGTCAGGGGTAGTCGTGTTTGATCTAGATTCAGAGCGTGCTGTGGAATATGCAGAGAATGAGGGCGGTTTTCCCGATACTCCAAAAGTTAAGTCCGGCAAAGGATACCACTATTTCATGCAGTGTCCTGATTTTGAAGTACGGAATGATGTGGACACTGATCTCGATATGGATATACGCAGTTATGGTGGTTACATCGTTGCTCCTCCATCTATCCACGGTTCAGGTCGTCAATATGAATGGGAAGAAGGTTTTTCAATTTATGAAATCGATCCTGCCCCTTGCAAACCGTGGATGATTGACTATTTGAAAGCGATCACCACCAAATCCAGCGCACCCGCCAAAGAAAAAACGCTTAAACCTTCTGAAACCTCCATCACAGCGATCAAACCGATCACTGATGACACGTATTACGGTATCCTGAAAAACGGTGCTCAGCAGGGGTACAGAAATCATACGGCCACCAAACTAATCGGGCATCTGCTTGGAAAGTCGATCCCGGCTTCCGAGGCCTGGGAAATGGTTTCCACCTGGAACAACGCTAAAAACAGTCCGCCAATCGATCATACGGAACTGAAGCAGACATTCGATTCAATCCATAAGCTTCATTCATCAAGCCAAAAGCAACCATCGGGTGAAAAGAAAAAGCCGGAAATTAAGATCGAATCGTATATTGATACTCCTGAAAAGATTATATCTGCATTCAACGATAATTATGTCCGGGTGCCAGTTGCAATCGATCATCAACTGCGGATTCTGGAAAAGGAAATGAATGGTGGGCTTGTCGGAGGCCGGCTGTATGTCCTGGGTGGAATTCCATCTTCCGGTAAAACCGCCCTGGTCAATAATATTGCTGACAACATATGCCTTAACGATTATCCAGTGTTGTTTTTCAGTTACGATGACGGTGCGGATGAGCTTCGGTATCGAACTTATGCCAGGTTCAGCGGCTTTGGTATCGAGGATTTCAACAAAAACACTCTTAAAAGAAGTGACGTAGAAGCCATTGCCAACAGTGATAGAGTTAGAGTCATTCGATCTCTGAAGTATGTTGTGCCTGATTTAATGAACACGGAGGATTGGCCGAAACTCATCGATCAGGTCATTCAAAAGCACAGCAAACCGCCGGTCATCATTGCCGACTATCTCCGAAAGCTGAGGACAAACAACCATCAAGCAGATGAACGTATTCGTGTTGATGAAATATTGTCCTGTCTAACCGAAATGGCCAAGACTTATAACACGCCTATTCTGGTTATTTCAGAACTCGCCCGCGATTCTTATAAGTCTGGCCAGCGATTGAGCATGGCTTCGTTCAAAGAGTCCGGTTCCATTGAATACGAAGCATCCTGGTTGGGTATTCTGGCGGCTGTTGAAGAAAACGCTACGGGTTTCAGTCTTAAGCAGGATTGGGAGAAGATCATTCAACAGGATGGTAACGTGGATTTGATTGTATTCAAGGCGAAGCGGGGTGTTGGTTCAAGAGGCAAGATCGCCCTGAAGATGCACACAGACAACATGGCTTTCAGAGATCGTGTTGAAAACCACTCTACCGATACCATCCGCAAATTGAAAAGCTCCAAATACGCATAGAGGAGGAAAACATGAATGAACACGGATCAAGCAATACAAACCCTTAAATCGATAAAGCAATATTATGATGCCGTAAAATATCCCAAGTACCGCAACCTGGATCTGCCCGCCTTCAAGGCCCGCTATGAACGTTTGGCCACCCTGAAACCTCAGCTGGAATCAAACGTTGTGTACAATCGTCTGGTCAATGCCATGTCCCAGGTCATTTCGAAAGTTGAAGAGCAGCAGCGATATATAGACGCACCAGCCGGCGAAACCTGGTCTAATCTTTCTGAGCGCGGCATGAATAAGGTCATCCCGCCGATTGACAAAAGAAAGGTTGAACAGTTCCCTGTGCACTGGACCGATAAATGGGGCAATGATTGTTTTGTCAGCAAAGGGTATTGGACAGCTAAAAACTATCGGGTCATGGATGCTCTGGGCTACATGCTTTTATTGAAGGAAGGCGGTGATCGTCTGCCCGATGAGCACCTTCCCATATTCGACGATCTGATGGATATTGAAGCCCGCGAGAATCAACTACACGGTTCCGGGACTGTTCTATCTGCGGGCATACACACCACCGTTGTCCAAAACACAATTTACAGCATTGGATTCAACGACAGCCATTTTCGCAAACATACAGGCCTTAGAATCAGCTCCGCCAATATATTGAATCTGTTGCTGGAGACTTCCCGTGTGGAATTTAAATTGTGTTTTCCGGTTAGATTAAAAAGCACTGGCAGCAAGGAAAACTACCATCGTATGAATTATTACAGCAGATTTTTTGAAGTCAGCGAGCGGATTGAAAGGACTCGAAGAGATGGCATAGTCCAGTTACGCCGGTATCGTGTCCTCTTCAATACCCTGCTCGGCGAACTATTCGTTAATAATCTTAAGGCACGCTATAATGACTGGGTCGATTTGAAATTTTATACCCTGCCGGACTCAGCCCAGCTATTTTATCGCAGGATCATGCTTCACAACAATTTTAATGCAATGGCCGTATTGTTATCCAACATTGCCAATGCAACTGGCCTCTGTGATCCGAATGAATGCAAACTCATTCAAACGATCGAGAATAACATTTTAGAGCCACTGAAAGGACTTGGTTACATCTATAGCTACAGTCGTGGCAATGGTCATAGCGGTATCAAGTATGAAATTTGTCGGAAAGCTCCTAATTCGAACTCATAGAGGGAGGCAGGGTCGGTACATCTATAAGGCAGGGTCGGTACATAAACAAGGCAGGGTCGGTACAACGAAATCGATGCTAACC
>JASJGP010000095.1:0-2685 GCA_033791485.1 Desulfobacterales bacterium
AAGGAGGAATCATGGCTATTAAAAAAATTGCATGTTGTACTGATTTTTCGGAAAATGCCCAAGAGGCTGTTATGGCGGCCATCGAAATGGCGGGAAAATACAAGGCACACCTTTCCATTATTCATGTACTGCCGCCCATTATAAATCCAATGTTTGCGGAAGCCGCATTGATGTTGTCCGACGAACCTAAGGAATCCTTGCTCTTAAACCTGGAAGAACAAATGCAAAAAGAATATGGTGCTAAGGTAGGTGAGCATATAAAGTACGACCTTGTTGTTCTCGATGGGCATGTTTCCACTGAACTTTTAAAATATCTGGAAGAGAACCAAACGGATGTTGTGGTAATGGGATCTTTCGGGCTTTCGGGCATGGGTCTGGTGGTTTTCGGCAGTGTGGCCAAAAGAATAACACATAAGGCGCCCTGCAGTGTAATGATTGTTCGCAAAAGGTAAATACTCAGGTGGATAGGCTGAAGACTGTTAGGAAAAAGCGCATTTTGAAGCCATGTTTGGTGCAAGAATCAGATATCTCCGCCAAAGTACGGCAATCGTGTTCTTATGACCCCTTCAGCCATGCCAGAGGCATGCAAGCTTCAGTCAAAACAGCTTTAGCCTGACTACGTTAGAAATTACAGCAAAAGTTAAGTTGAGACCTCACAATTTATTAATAAAAAATGGTGCTAAACCTTTAAACTGGTTGTTGGTTGCTTGTTACTCGTTTTTTTCCAGAAACGAGCAACCAGTATCTTGATTTATTACAGGGAGATCTTCGAAAAGTGCCGTTTCGAAGTCTACGCTTATCTGCAAAGATCTCATAGGCTAATTCCGGCTGAATAACGACATGGTGCAGAAAATGAAAAAAGACGAAAGCTTAAATAAAAATAGTGATTTTTTTTCAGCAAAAGAAATCGATGATTTGATTATACTCAGTTTGAACAAGAACCTGCTGATTCGTTCAACTGATTTAACCGCAAGGGACAGAGTATTAGATTTTTTTGATGATATTTCGAGGTCCGACACCATAAAAGTGGTTGTCATTGTCAGTTCTCCTGAAAAAGCTGGAAGTGAAGAATATATTGATTTCTACCGTAAGGTATTAGAGTCGAAACTCGACAGGTTGGCTGTGCACAGAATGCTCAACGTCTTTAATCAGATAATACTAAAGATTGCAGGTTTAAACAAAGTGGTTGTGCATTCTAACTCAGGATTCGCTATCCCGCTGTTTTTAAATATAAGCCTGGCTTGCGACTACAGGATAGTTGCAGACAATACGGTTTTTCAGAAACCTTATCTGAAGCTGGGGATGGTTCCCACAGGAGGCGGGGCATTTTTTCTATCCAGGATTCTAAGCAGGAGCAAAGCATTTGCAATACTACTGTCTGACAGGGATATCAGTGCCCATGAAGCCTTGAAGCTTGGCATTGTTGATAAGATTGTACCAGTAGAAGAACTTGAAGATGCTACATTGGAAATGGCTCGGCACCTGGTCAGGAAGCCGGCCGGCACGTTGACTGTAGTCAAGAGGCTGCTAAATTATTCAATAAAAGATCTTCAGGACTACCTCGATTTTGAAAGCCAGGAGATCTTGAAAATTGTCGGACCACGTGAAGGGTCTTCCGATGATTTATCATCTGATTTTTGGAAAAGGCTTAAAGAAAACGTTTAACGAAGTTTTTTCCGGTTACAGTTTTAATGAACCACCTGCCTGCTTTACACTTTGTAAAAACAGCCGACACCCAAATTTCCAATCTGCATTAACTTACATTTCGTTAATTCGTATAATCATACATATTTACAAGCAGTTACCACGCAATTAATAGTCATCACACTTTCACCTCTTTTTGGCATAAACTTTGCTGTTTAAAATTCTATTCCTTTATTTAGAAGGTTACACTTATTTGTTCAAGATCAAGCCGAAGATCCCGGACTTTGAGCGGGGGAAGACGATCTGTCTCTGGCGGATTAACCACAGAGCTCGCAGAGAACACAATTAATATTTTACGAATTCATAAGTTATAATATATGGATAAGAGACCCTTGAGAGAAGGATACAACATATTAATAGCTGACCGAAATCCTCATGTCCGGAAGTTGTTAAGGCGCGAGATGAGATTGGAGGGCTACCAGGTTCAACTGGCCAAAACAGGCCGGGAGGTCATTAATTATACATTACAGGAAGATTCTTTCGACCTTTTGATTTTGGATCCTGATCTGCCTGATACAGATGAATCGTCCCTGTTAAAGAAACTCCGGGAGCGTATTCCACCCCTGCCTGTAGTGGTTCACTCTTTTCTGTCGAAAAATAATGAGCAGCCGGATGTTTTGACAACAGTGATCTTTGTGGAGAAAAGAGGGAGCAGTATCGATCATCTTAAAAAGATAGTTGCTGAGATTCTTGAAAGGGTATAAGCTTTCAACTGTGATAAAATAAACAAATCACTATTTAACTATCATAACAAAGCTGAAGCCATCCCGCTACTGCGGGATGGCTTTAAGGATTAATTAATACCCTATTCTTTGAGCCTTGATTGTTTATTCCTTGACTGCTGCTCGCATTTTTGCAAGTCCCTGGTGCGCGGCATTTATAAATGGGTGCACCGTAGGCGCAGCGGTCAGGAGCGGGTGGGTGGCGATTTGCATCATATCCACTTCCCGTACCGTCACTCTCTTTTGAATCGCAAGCGCG
>JASJGP010000096.1:0-2606 GCA_033791485.1 Desulfobacterales bacterium
TGGCACAGGATAAAGAAACATAATATTGACGTAAAAAACATCAAAAATGACAACATTTGATATGTAACCTACATTTTTTGCAGATTAAGTCTATATCTAAGAAAGATTTAAAGCCGAACGGATCTTTTTAATAATTTCACAACATGTTGAATATACAGTTATTTATTATCTATAATGGTTAATTATTATGTTTTGGGCAAATTTTGGCACAAATGCTGCAATAAATACTTGCACCAAAACGAAAAAAGAGGTATTCACTTCACACACAGAAAGTACGTTTTCGCTTTATAGAATGGTGATCTCGTAAAAAGTTAATAAATCAGTGATATTTGATAGTAACAGGTTGTTTCTTGATTGCTATAATATATTAATATTACATTGTTTTTAATGAAAAGGCAAGAATTATATAATCCTAAGCAAGATAGGGCGAAGCAAAAATATTGGAGCTACAAATGTAGGAGAAAAAGCGAGCTGAATGTACGTCTTTTCATTGTGCCAAATGGTCTTATCGATTCAGACGTATCTTATTCGGCCAACAGCCACTTCCAGGCCGGTACGATTTCGAGGCGCTTATCGGATAGATCTTCATCCAGCCAGGTTACGATTGTACCACGTTTCAGACCAAGTTCATCCATAGCCGACAACAATGCGCCAACTTCCCGTTTTTGCGTATCCGGATCGTGAATATCCCAGCAGACCTGGATAAGTCGATATTCACCTCTATCTTTCGCAGACAGTACAAAATCAACCTCGACTCCGTTTTTGGTAACGTAATACTCAGGCGCAAGTCCCTGTCTGCGAAAATGCATGTAAACAAGATTCTCAAGCAGAGCTCCCCGATCTCCCATCATGCGAAGAGACATGGCTTCCTGAAGCCCTGAATCAATAACATAGATCTTTTTCGGATTCACCCGTCGTGCTCTTTCCGAGCGTGAGTGTATCGGCACCTGGTAGAAAAGAAAGGTGTCTGTGAGATGAGCTATGTAATCATATAGACTGTTTTTTGTGCAGGCAATACCTTGGCTCCTTAAAGAATTGTAGAACTTGTTTACGCTAAAGCGCGTTGCCGGGGCGCTCATAACATGCTTCATAAGAGATCTCAGGGCCAATGTGTTGGTGATCGAGTGCCGCTCTATAACATCTCACGAAGGATCACGACATCCAGATAGTTTCGCAGCACATCGCGCCTTAACTCATCGTCAAAAGCTTGCACTTCAGGGAATCCACCTATCTTGATATACTGACTAATCAGATTTTGCAGCATCGCCCTTGTTTTGGAACCAAACCGCTGGCCTGATTTCAAAATAGCTTTTTTAAAGCTTAAAAATTCTCTAAAACTAAAAGGGAATATCTCTGTAGTGAGCGACCTGCCCCGCAAACTGGTAGCTATTTCTGTGCTGAGGAGCTTTGACGATGAACCGGTCACACAGACCGACAATTTCTCGGTATCAAGCACCCGACGGACAAACTTGTCCCAACCTTCGATTCGCTGGACCTCATCAAGGAACAAATAACACTGCTTACTTTTAAACGCAGGGAACTTGCGATAATATGTTTCTAATATAAGTTGAAAGTCATTAGCGGAAAATGGAAGCAGGCGCTCATCTTCGAAGTTCAAGTAGAGCAGACGCTCCTTCTCCAGCCCTTTTTCCAGCAACTCCCGCATTTGCTGATAACAGAACCATGTCTTGCCAGACCGCCTCATGCCGATTACAACGTTAGCTTTGCATGGCACCCATACCATTGACTGATGGCGCAACATTAGCTCAGGCAGTGCACGTTCATGAAAGTCATCGATTAATATATCAAGGATATTTTTCATGCTGCCACTTTATCTCTTTTTAAGAGATAAATCAACATATATTTATCTTGTTTTTCGAGAAACTTTGATTGATTTTTTGCAAAGCCGTCAATAGTTTATATCGCCAAAAAGTAACTATTGATTTTCTTTTGCGATTTTTTTTGCCACGTTTAACAGATAAACTCGCAGCATCACCAATTTTCTTTCTATTCTTAAACAAATCCCGAAAGAAACAAGTGGGCTGAACAAATCCTGATACCTTCTTTTATGATCAGATCCATATCATCCTCAAGTGATATTTGTGTGGCCTGCACGGAAGGGAAGCGAGTCTTCAAGTAGTTGAGCGGCCGGCTGATATTCCTGCCGGATTTCTTTTTGCATTCCACAAAATGTAAAGGTTTTCCATCTTCAACAATCACGAAATCCACCTCTCGTCTGTCTTCGTCCCTGAAATATCGAAGTTCTATATCCCCTCCCTCGGTGTCCTGAAGCAAAAGTGTTTAGGGTCATATCTCTAAGTCGGGAATAATTTACAAATTTTGAATGAACCGGCTGTTCTCTGGAATGGATGTTACTTATGAAAATAACCAAAGCACTTTAAGGATATCCAAGCAAATCCCTATGTCTCAATTAATACGAATTTTTGGTTAGGAATCAGGGGTCGCTTTTCTCTTTTGCATATAGGTATGATTATTGTGATACCGCGAGATTAGTGAATTTAGGAGCAGATCTTTATGCAGACTAAACCAGCAAGGCTTCATCCTTGAGTTCGGCCCCGAACCTCCTGACCACCTCCTCAACCGTA
>JASJGP010000097.1:0-6144 GCA_033791485.1 Desulfobacterales bacterium
AGCCAGGCATAATTGCTCGGTGAGCCGGGTCAGTAAATATTGTGCTGGTGTGGCATTACTTAAACATAAGTCTGCGATGCCATTTGCAATGTCATCATACAACAATAACACGGGAAATCAAAGATAGTCATGCTTTAATAACCAATGGGATTTATAAAACTATCCGGCATCCGATGTATTCTTCTTTTGCATTATGGAGTATAGCGCAGTGTTTACTCCTGCAAAATTATATTGCGGGTTTCTCAACACTTGTTATAGATATAATTATGTATTTTATAAGGATACCAAAAGAAGAGCAAATGATGATCGATCAATTTGGAGAAGAATACAGAGAATACATGAAACAAACCGGGCGTTTATTCCCAAAAATATTATGATGAGTATTGTTGAATAAACCTATAACCTTTAGCTGGTAGGCATCGCCTGTTAGCTCTGCTCTGCACTTAAAATCGGAAACAAATCAATACTTGACAAATAATTATAATATAATTACCATATAATTATGGCAAAACTTATTTTCACATGGGATGATAATAAAAACGCCACGAACAAACGAAAGCATGGTGTTTCTTTTGAAGAAGCACAATCTGTATTTTTTGATGAGAATGCTATTGAATTTAATGATCCAGATCATTCCGATATCGAAGAAAGATTCATCCTTTTAGGTTTAAGCCAAATCCTAAAAGTATTAGTTGTATGCCATTGCTATCGAAGCGATGAATCTGAAATTTGTATTATATCAGCAAGGAAGGCAACGAAAAAAGAGAAAGGAGTTTATAGCCGGAGGTCAAGATGAGAAAAGAATATAATTTTGAAAAAATGAAGGGGCGGAAAAATCCTCACGCTAAAAATTTAAAAAAACAGGTAACCATTAGAATTGGAGTTGATATCATAGAGTATTTTAAAAATTTAGCGGAGGAAACAGGTGTACCATATCAAAATTTAATTAATCTATATTTACGTGATTGTGTTCAATCAAACCGTAAAATATCCCTAAATTGACCGCAATAAAAGGCAGAACCAACGCATGCATTTAACGCCAAAAGCCGGTGCGGTTTTATCTTATGCGATTTACTTAAAAGAAATCCACTTTGTCCTATCTTGAGTAAGCTTCTTTCGTAAATGATGCTGGCCGTTCTACTTTTAATTTTCTGAGTTTACTTGCAAAAAACAGCCCAAAAACCTAAATAAAAAAACAGCCAATTTTCTTAACAATCAATTCACCATTAAATCTTTTAATATATTTCATATAAATATCCGAATCGTCTCATAAAAGTGGCATATAAGTATCCCTGTTTCCTTAATTATAAATATCTGAGATCATCTGCCCCTTCACAGGAAAAAGAGACTATGAGTGTCTCGAATGAACATTTTGAAGTAGACTCTCACATCGAGTCTCACACCATAAAAAAAGCGTTAAAGTCATAAGACCATAACCCATTAAAATTGTTGGTACGCCCGTTGAACACTTTAATATTCTTAAAATCAGACGTGAAATCCCGCTTTGCGGGGGCAGGATTCGAACCCCGCCAAACTGCGGCGGGATTTCGCTTACGCTCAACCTGCCGACTTGGTCCGAATCCTGCTGGGAGAAACAAAAAAGCAGGTAACGGTTTCTGCTGAACCATCACCTGCCCTAATTTTGGTACGCCCGGCAGGATTCGAACCTGCGGCCTACGGATTCGAAGTCCGGCGCTCTATCCAGCTGAGCTACGGGCGCAGAAGCGATAAGACCATTGCAAATTTTAAAGTTTGCAATGGTCTGGAGCTTTTTTAATGGGGTGAGTGAAGGGTTTTGAACCCTCGACAACCGGGGCCACAACCCGGTGCTCTACCACCTGAGCTACACCCACCATAAGGAAAGTTATTCAGTACCAGATTGTTCTACCCATTTCAAGAACAAAATTAATTGATATGAACTTTTTTGAAAATAACCTCAAACACACGCTGTTTGGCAAAGGCCTTTATAAGCAAAAAATATAAAACTGTTATTGACCTAAACTGGATTCTGCTATTATAAAAGTGAGACCTTTGGAAAACGGCGCTTTATACCCGATTTCTGCGTCCCCGATAAGCGGGATCTACGCTTCGCTCCGACAGGCTCAAAGTCTGAGATTTTCGGCTTGAAATCAAACATAAATCACCATTTCGAAGTCTACGCTTATCTGCAAAGGTCTCAAAGTGTAGACTTTCTCCAGTAAAATTAGCAGAACATAAGGATTAAAAAAGTCCGAAGCATAGGATTTGTAAGAAAAATACTCGGCCCCTTGAATCCCTGAATCCTTGGACCCTTTCCATTTTTAAAAGGCATATTTAATGACAAAATTTCATATTTTTGTGATACGGGCTATTCTTGGTGCAGTATTTGCCGTAGTCCTGACACGGATGTTTTACGGCAGGGTTGAGATATTTTATGTTGCCGGACTGGCTATTATTCTGGTTGGGCTTGCATATTTTGCGGAGTATCTTAGAAACAGAAAGAATAATTAGGACACGGATTTACACAGATATTCACAGATATATTTTTTTTAATTATTTTTTTATCCTTCTAATCCGTGTTCATCTGTGTCCTAAATTGTATAACAATAAAGGAGCAATTTTAATTGAAACAAATTATTCTCGGAACAGCCGGTCATATAGACCACGGTAAAACGACTTTGATCAAAGCGCTTACGGGCACTGATACGGACAGGTTGAAGGAAGAAAAACTTCGAGGAATCACCATTGAACTCGGATTTGCATCTTTGGATCTTCCCAGCGGCCAGCATATCGGGATTGTTGATGTTCCGGGTCATGAAAAATTCGTCAAAAATATGGTTGCGGGCGCCACCGGAATAGACATCGTGGTCATGGTTATTGCAGCCGACGAAGGTGTAATGCCCCAGACAAGAGAACATATGGAGATATGCACAGTCCTTGGTGTAAAATACGGATTTGTCGTTCTAACCAAGACGGATCTTGTGGATGAAGAATGGCTGGAACTTGCCATGGAGGATGTAAAAGATTTTATCCGGGGAACTTTTCTTGAAGATACTCCGGTAATCCCGGTTTCATCAAAAACAGGACAGGGTATCCCTGACTTTATTGATACCCTTGACAAACTAAGTGCTAAAATTCCTGATCGCACTTCCTCCGGTTTGTTTCGCCTTCCAGTTGACCGGGTTTTCACCATGAAAGGTTTCGGTACTGTGATTACAGGGTCCCTTATTTCAGGAAGTATCCAGGTGGGAGATACCATCATGATATATCCTTCCGGGATAACCTCAAAGGTTCGAGGTATTCAGGTTCATAACCAGAGTGTAAATGAGGCCGAGGCAGGAATGCGCACTGCTATAAATTTTCAGGGGCTTGAAAAAGCATCTGTAAATCGCGGTGATGTCCTGGCAAATCCCAACGCTTTAACGGCAGGTTATATGGTTGATATATCGCTTAATTTTCTTTCCAGCAACAGCAAACCTGCTAAAAACCGCATGCTGATCAGGCTCCATACCGGCACCAGCGAAGTGCTGGGCAACCTGATTCTGCTCGACAAAGAAGATCTTAACCCCGGTGAAACTACAGTAGCCCAGCTTCGATTAGACTCCCCCGTGGCACTTGTTAAAGATGACAGGTTTGTTTTGCGAAGTTATTCCCCGGTGCGTACTATTGGCGGCGGATATATCTTAAACCCGATTCCACAAAAACATAAACGCTTTAAATCAGAAATTGTAGAAGGGTTAAAAGGCCTTGAAAACAGCGATCCGGAAGAAATCATCTCTTATCATGTTGATGAGTCAGGTTATTTGGGACTTTCTTTTTCTAACCTTAAATTAATGACCAACATTCCTGAAAAGAAACTCGATAATATCATACAAGGACTTTTGTCAAAAAAGGTCATTATCCAGATTGACAGGGAAAATAAGATTTACATTCATAACAACATCTTTGACAGGTTGATGAAAAACATAAAAGATACCTTAAGCGGTTATCATAAAGCCAATCCCCTGAAGGCCGGCATGCCACGGGAAGAACTTAAGACCAAGTTTCCGCCGGATATGAATTCAAAACTTTTCAGCCTTATTATCAATCAGATGATTAAAAGAAAAGATATCGCTGCCGAAGAAGAAACTGTCCACCTTGCAGAACATAAGGTTTCTCTGGGCACTGACCAGACGGATATAAAAAAGAAGATTATTGAAACATACAAAAAGAGCGGGTTAACTCCACCGTATTTCAGGGAACTGACAAAAACATTTAATGTTGATGCAGCAAGAGCAAATGATGTACTCATGCTTCTTGTTGATGAGGGTATTATAATAAAAACTAAAGAAGACCTTTATTTCCACACAAATGTTGTAAAAGACCTGCAAAAAAGACTTGTCGATTTTCTTACTTCAAACGGCGAAATTACAACCCCACAGTTTAAGGACATGACCGGCGTTTCACGCAAATTTGTGATCCCGCTGATCGAATATTTTGATTCTAAAAAAGTCACTTTAAGGATCGGGGACAGCAGAAAATTGAGAAAATCATAAATTGCTTACCCCGATATCATCTTCCGGTTTTAATCCCGGCTTTTCACGTAGAGCCACAGGACAGGCAGATTCATATAAAAAAGAAGACCGCCTAAACTTGATGAACTCGTAAAAAGTATATCCGATGGCTAAGTAGAAAGTTCCATAGACAAGGCGCAGCGGTTTTTCAGAGACGAGGCAATACAAGGAGTATGCCGAGTTTCTGAAAAATTGCTGCAACGCGGTAGATGGGACTTTTTACGACGCCATCAATCTTT
Source organism: Desulfobacterales bacterium (assembly GCA_033791485.1). Classification (GTDB taxonomy): domain Bacteria; phylum Desulfobacterota; class Desulfobacteria; order Desulfobacterales; family JAUWMJ01; genus JAUWMJ01. The sequence continues at coordinate 4,772 of JASJGP010000097.1, forward strand.
CTTTTTTTGCACTTCCTCATCCCTGAGGACACGTCGGAGCACTTTGCCTACATTAGATACCGGAATTGCATCACGGAACTCTATCGACCTGGGCTGCTTGTAACCAGCCATATTTTCTTTACAGAAATCAATGAATTCCTCATTAGTTGCCTTTTCCCCTGGTTTGAGCTGAATGAAGGCTTTGACAATTTCTCCCCTCTTTTCATCCGGAACTCCCACAACAGCGGCAATAGCGACTTTAGGATGGGTAAATAGAATATCCTCCACTTCCCGGGGGTAGACATTGAAACCGCCAACTAACACCATATCTTTTTTACGGTCAGTAATAATAAAATATCCCTCTTCATCCATATGGCCGATGTCACCGGTTAAAAAGAACCGTTTGCCATCGATTTCGCGAAAAACAGCTTTATTTTCTTCGGGCTTTTTCCAGTAGCCCTGCATTACCTGGGGACCGCAGATCGCAATTTCGCCATCCTCTCCCTGGGGCAACTCTTGAAGGCCGGTATCAATATCGACGATCTTCATATCTGTGTCAGGCACGGGAAATCCGATAGATCCGATTTTACGGTTTTGCGTACTGGCCGGATTGGCACTGGCAACCGGTGTGGTCTCACTCAAGCCGTATCCTTCGAAAATAATTGAACCGGTCTTTTCCTCAAATTGCCGACAGACTTCCGGCGGCAAGGGCGCTCCCCCTGAAAAACAACATATCAAGGAGGACAGATCATACTGGTCCAACTGTGAATGGTTGGCAAAAGCCACAAATATGGTTGGCACGGCAGGCATAAGAGTCGGTCGATATTTCTGAACGGCTTTAAGTACTTCGGTAAATGGCGGGTTGCCTGCGCGAGGATCCGGTAAGCAGACCAAGCCGCTGCCAGAGAAGCAGGCGGAAAGCATGGCTACGGTTAGACCAAAGCTGTGATACCATGGCAAAACGCCAAGATAGGTGTGAAATCCACCGTGACGCATATTTTCCGGCTTTAGTCCTTTCTCATGTACAATATAACCCCATGCATCCAGAGCCATTAAATTGGAAACAAAATTGGAATGGGTCAACCCCGCTCCCTTAGGTACACCTGTGGTCCCACCGGTATAAATAATCAGGGCCAGGTCTTCAAGCGGATTGATATCCAAATCAGGCGGGTCCGGTTGGGCTTTGGCAACCACATCGTCAAAAAAGAGATGCCCGGGTTGATAGTTGTCGGCTTTGGGGATTTTCCCTAAAAGGCTGCCAAGCATACCTTTAATCCATGGCAGGTACGATTTAACCCCGCAGACCACAACTGTCTCCACGTCTGTATTCTCAACGGCCTGAACTGTTGTCGGATAAAATTGAGGATGGTCCATGCAAAAGACAATTTTGGCGC
>JASJGP010000098.1:0-6539 GCA_033791485.1 Desulfobacterales bacterium
AATTGTAGCTAAAAGCTTATGTTGATCATCTTTCATTTTTTTTATAAGAACATTGGCCCTCCCTTTTTGTTTGGCGAGATGCCTGGCTTTTGCTTTGCTTATGGAAAACAAAGCAGTTTCCGCTGAAGAAAAAAATCCTGATAAAAAAAGAAGGATGATTAATATAATAATTTGATTGAACATAAAATTTTTTCCTAATAAAAATATACCGTACAAGCCGGACAAGATGAACGCCTCGCTCAATGACCGCTCCCTGGCGCGGCGTAGCCGATCAGACTTCGCCCCTTTTTGGCTACGCCGTGACAAGAGGCGAAGACGGGTCGCTTGAGGAGCACTACGTTTGAAGAACGCTTCGCTTAAGGCAAAAACTTGAGGCCCAAGACCGCTCTTAAAGCCCCGAAGGGCCGCTCCTCAAAACCCGAAAGGCTGCTCCTAAAGTCACATAGTGACGCTCGTCACTCTCTTACCCCACAAACGGCCTTCGTAAAATCGTATCTTTCTTCCACCTTTTATCATCACGGGATGGATATTCAATATTATAATGGAGCCCGCGGCTTTCCTTTCTGTGCATTGCAGATTTTATAATAAGTTCTGCAACAATAGCAATATTTCTCAGCTCAATAAGATCTGCTGCTACTTTGAAATTCCAGTAATACTCTTTGATTTCGCTTTGAATAATTTCAATACGTCTTTTGGCCCTGGCCAGGCGTTTATCCGATCTGACGATTCCAACATAGTTCCACATCAATCTCCTGATTTCATCCCAGCCATGTGTAACCATGATAAGTTCATCACTATTCGTTGTACCTACTTCATCCCAGGAAGGGAAAGCGGGAGTTGATTTAGTATCCAGTGTATTCAAATTTTTTAAAGCATGAACTGCAGCTCTGTCGGCATAGACAATTGCTTCCAGCAGAGAGTTGCTGGCGAGCCTGTTGGCTCCATGAAGTCCGGTACATGCTGTTTCTCCAATAGCGTAAAGTCTTTGAATATCTGTCTGACCGAATATGTCGGTTGTAACACCTCCGCACATATAATGGGCAGCAGGGACAACAGGAAGCGCTTCGCTTGTCATATCAATACCAAAATAAAGGCATTTTTCATATAGATTCGGGAAACGCTTTTTTATAAAGTCAGGTTTTTTATGTGATATATCGAGAAATACAAAATCATCCCCACTTTTTTTAAGTTCTGTGTCGATTGCACGGGCAACCACATCACGACATGCAAGATCCTTTTGAGGGTCATATTTTTCCATGAAAGGTTTCCCTGCTGTATTGGTGAGAATCCCCCCTTCACCTCTAACTGCTTCCGAAATAAGGAAATTTTTTGCCTCCGGGTGGTACAGACAGGTTGGGTGGAACTGAACAAATTCAAGGTTTGCCACTGTTGCTCCAGCCCTGTAAGCCATTGCGATTCCATCTCCTGTGGCAATATCAGGATTGCTGGTGTAAAGATACACCTTACCGCTGCCTCCGGCAGCAAGAAGTGTTATATGGGCGGAAAAAGTTTTTACTATATTGGTTTTTCTGTCAAGGACATATGCGCCATAGCAATAGTCTTCATGAGTCGTTGTAACAAGCCCTCTTTTCATTCTGGTGGAGCATGTGATAAGATCAATTGCAATGTGATTTTCATACAGGCTGATACGCTTGTGATCTTTAATGCGATTTAGCAGAGCTCTTTCAACTTCCTTCCCTGTCATGTCCTGTGCATGAACTATACGATTTTGTGAGTGTCCTCCCTCCCGTCCAAGGTCAAATTCAGGCAAAGTTGACGTTGCAGATTTTTTATTAGATAAGTTGAACTGTACGCCCAGGTTTATCAACTCACGGATCCTATCCGGACCGTTTTTGACAACCATCTTTACAACATCCATGTTGCAAAGACCGTCCCCGGCAGTAATTGTGTCCTGAAGGTGAAGGTCAAAAGAGTCGTGGCTGCCAAAGACAGACGCAATTCCTCCCTGAGCCAGGTTGGTATTGCTGTCCATGGCTTTTTTTTTGGTTACTAACGCAACATTCCCGAACTCTGCAACCTTTAAAGCGAATGAAAGACCCGCTATTCCGCTTCCAATTATTAAAAAATCGGTTTTTATTTCCATTTCAAGCAGCTCTATCGCAAAGTTGTTCTTCGGCGCTGGCGCCTGGTACTGAAGCCTATTAAAAAACCAAGAAGGAGCACACTTGCACCAGCTAAAAACCATCTGATAGTTCGCCCGAATTCAAGTTTTGTTAATTCTTTTTCAAGTAGTTCGGACTTTTCTACATATTCGGCAAGTTGTGAAGCTGTTTTTTCGTATTTCGATTTTAATTTAATATAGTCGGCAGACTCGGTCTTAAGAGCTTCATAAGATATATTGAGCTCTTCGGCTTTACTTTCGGTTTTATTAAGATCTGCTTTAAAGTTCTTGTTTTCCTCTTTAATTTTTGTATTTTCTTCCAGCAGGGTGGCTGTCTGAACCGTAAGCGCTTTATGCTTTTTTTGAAGCCATTGCAATTTAACATTGTTTGTTATTTTGCTGGTTAGATACCGGGTTAAAACCCAGCCTTCTTTACCGTCATCAAGCCGGACCAAAGCCCACTCATCCTCTGGTTGCAGCACCTCAACCGTTTGACCGGATTGAATGACCGCTATAATTTTATAGTCTTGCCCCTTGCCGGTTCGTACTGTTAATTTTAAAACGTCAGAGACATACATGGTTTCAGCATGTGCTGTATTATAAAATACAATCAGAAAAAAACCAATGAAAACAATAAATTTAGTAATATGTTTCATAGCTGTCACCTTCTTTCAAATTTAAAAATTGACTAAATAAAAATGAACCTTATTCTATATCAAACGCTTTGTAAATAATATTGATGGCGTCGTAAAAAGTCTCATCTACTGCGTTGTAGCAGTTTTTCAGGAACTCGACATACTATATGCATAGTCTCATCCCTGAAAAACCGCTACGCCTTTTTATGACGCCATCCGGCACTTTTCCTAAGACTTTTTTCGTCACTCCAGTGAAAGCTGGAATCCAATCATTTCAATAGCTTCTGTCACTCCAGCTTTCGCCGGAGTGACAGAATTGGGACTTTTTACGAGTTCATCAATATTAAAACTTTCAATAATTTCTTTTAAAAAATAGAAAGATATGATAAATAAATAAAATATCAACATTTTTTTTAAAAAAGGCTTTATTTTATGATTGCTTACGATTTGCAATGTTCTTCTGGTCACTCTTTTGAAGGCTGGTTTGAAGATGGACAGGCATATGATGACCAGAAAAAAAGAGGACTTGTTACATGTCCTGTTTGTAATGATACCGGTGTTTCAAGGATTCCTTCCACCTTTGCTATAAAAGCATCACAAAATCCGGCAAGTTTTCCCACAAAACAGGCCGAACTTGATAAAATCGGTATGAAGATAGTAGATTTTGTACAAAAGAATTTTGATGATGTTGGCTGCAATTTTGCCAAAGAGGCGCTTAAAATTCATTATGGAGCCGTTGAGCCGAGAAATATCAGGGGTGTAAGCACAAAAGAAGAAGAAAAGACACTGGAGGAAGAAGGAATAGAGTTTTTTAAGGTTCCTATGCCGACCACACCTGATACTGATGCATAGACCATTTTCCCACTTTTTCAATTTTAAAACCACCTGCATGGCCATAGGTAATTGGCTTTCCCTGGGTTAAAGTGTGCATAAAGAGAAAAATCTATTTTTAACGTAGAACATCGAACTTTGAACACTGAACGTCGAATGCTGAAGTCGCTTCGCTCTGCCGGTTTATAAACTGGTAGAATACCTTATTCAAAATTCGACGTTGGACGTTCGATGTTGGATGTTCGTTTACTTCTTCCTTATGCCTATGTGCTCTTTGCCTTCTAACCCTTCACTCCGCCACCAGTCTGTCTGCCAGCCTGGAAAGCCTCTTTTGCGGGCTGTCATTTTTGAGGGCTGTTAAAAGGGCTTTCCGGCTGCCGATAATAACGACAAGCTTTCTACCCCGCGTTATTGCTGTATAAAGAAGATTTCGTTGCAAAAGCACAAAGTGCTGCATCATTATTGGTATAATAACCGCCGGATATTCAGACCCCTGTGACTTATGCACCGATATGGCATATGCCAGTGATATCTCGTCCATTTCCGCAAAATCATAGTCAACTATCCGGCCGTAGTAGTTAACCGAAAGCATCTGTGCTTTTTTATCAATATCATATATAGTACCGATATCACCATTGAAAACCTCTTTTTGATAATTGTTTTTAAGATGCATAATCTTATCGCCCAGTTTAAAAGTATTGCCCATTGTTTCGATCATAATCGTATTTGGATTTAACCTTTTCTGAAGCACATGATTCAGGTTAAGTGTGCCTGCTAATCCTTTGTGCATGGGTGTTAAGACCTGAATTTCATCCAAAGGGTCAAAATCAAAGCGCTCAGGGATTTTTCTGACACATAGCTCAACGATAGTCTTAACAACTGTTGCCGGATTATTTTGCTCAATGAAATAAAATTCGGATAAATCTTCCGGGTCGCCTGTATTTTCCAGATCAGGTGGCTGCCCTCTGCGGATTTTATGAGCACTAACAATTATCGGACTTCCCTGGGCATGTCTGTAAATTTTCTTAAGCTCAAATGTTTCGATTTTTTTCGATTTAATGATATCGGAAAGGATATTACCCGGTCCAACAGAAGGAAGCTGAAATGCATCCCCTACGAGTATAAGCATCGATTGCATATGAACCGCCTGGAGCAAATGAAACATCAAAAAAGTGTCTATCATTGAGGCTTCATCTATAATTAAAGCATCTGCATCAACAGGATTGTCCCGGTTTTTTTCAAAAAAATCATTTGTCGGATTGTATCCAAGGAGTTTATGAATTGTTTCAGCCTTTCTTCCGGTAACCTCAGAAATACGTCTGGCAGCTCTGCCTGTGGGAGCGGCAAGGCGTAGTCTTTTGCCAAAAGCATCGAAAAGAGCTGAGATAGATTTAATAAGGGTTGTTTTACCGGTTCCCGGACCACCGGTTATGACAGCCACACGATGGGAAAGGATTCCTTCAAGCGCTGCAAGCTGTTCAGGAGAAAGCTTTATGGCCAGTTTTTTTAAAACTTCCAGGGTAATTCGACCCGAATCAAGCCCTGTGAACGAAGTTGGTATTGATAAAAGAGCATTAATCTTGTTTGCGATACCTGCCTCTGCCTGATGAAGCTGTTTTAGAAAAACAGCCTCAGTGTCGGTATCATTATAAACTTTTTCAATTACAACCTCATCCGATGCCGCCAGACTTTTGATTGAATCCCAGGTCACATCGGGCAGTATTTTAAAATGGTTTTCACAGCTTGAAATAAGTTGATTTTTATATGCAAATGTATTTCCTTCATCTGAAAACTGCTGCAGAAGATGCAGAACGCAGCCCTTTGCCCTTTTTGTTTCGTCAATGGGCATCCCGGTATTTTGCATAATAGCATCGGCCATATAAAAACCGGTTCTCGGAAAATCGTTTACAAGGCAAAAAGGATCGCTGCTGATTATATCCACTGCATCCTGGCCGTATATTTTGAATATTTTTGCGCCGAAAGATGTTTTTATCCCGTTTTCCTGAAGAAAGTTAATTAGCCTTCGTATTGAATGGTGTTCTTTCCAGGCGCCGGTTATTTTATCTGCCGCCGCTTTTCCAATTCCCTTTACATCGAGCAGACTTTCAGGATTGTTTTCAATAACTTCAAGTGTTTTATCCTCAAAATGGCTTATCAGCCTGGAAGCTGTCTTTTGGCCTATTCCCTTTATAAAACCGGACTCCAGGTACTTTTTAATACCTTCGACCGTTGCAGGAAGAATCACCTCGAAAGAGTCGATTTTAAGCTGTTCCCCGTATCTGGGATGGGTTTCCCATGTTCCGGTAATTTTAAGAGTCTCGCCAAGGTTTGGATCAGGCATGTAACCGAGCACAGTCACAGGGTTTTGTGCATTGCTGATACTGAATTTTGCGATCGTGTAGTGGTTTTCCTCGTTATAATATGTAATTTTTTCAAGATGTCCTTTAAGGGTGGTCGTGGGGCGGGATTTATTCATTAACTTAAGCCACTTTTATATCGATAATCCATTGAACAGCTTCATAAAGATCTTGGGCGATGTGGTCAGGATAAATTTTCTTTTCAGCCAGAGTCTTTTCAGCTTCAGCTCCGTTCCCGGTTTTAACCAAAACAGCCGTTCCACATCCGGCATTACGTGCACACTCGATATCCTTTGCACTGTCTCCCACCATTACAGCATCTTTAAGATCAATGCTGTAGGCTTTTTGAGCCTGATAAATCAGTCCCGGTTTGGGTTTGCGGCAGTCACAATTGTCTTCAGGAATGTGAGGACAGAAAAAAATATCATTAATAAGTCCACCGCCGGATCTAACCTCATTTTTCATCATGGTAAGGATATATTCAAGCCCTTTTTCAGATACCATGTTGCGGTTTATCACCGACTGGTTTGTAATCACAATTGCATGAAAACCTGTTAAAGTCAGCTCCTTTATGGCTTCAATGCTTCGTGGAAT
>JASJGP010000099.1:0-6609 GCA_033791485.1 Desulfobacterales bacterium
CTTTTTGCGAATTCATCAAATTTTACTCTAAAATTATAAAATCTTTGCATCTCCTGCGCTCTTTTGTTCCATGGAATATACACCCTGCATGGCAATCTGTATCTGGCGTACTGCCGGAAATTGTTTGCTTATTTCAAAATAAATTTCCAGCGCTTCCGAAAATTTCTTGGTCCGGTAATATGCTTTAGCAAGGCTGACAAGCATTACCGGATCATTATATTCGATCTTGTTTTTATTACTCTTATCCCTTCCCGCTTCCATATAGAATGCAGCCTTTACATAATCTTTTTTCTGCAGGTAGTACTTGCCGAGCGCAAAACTAACTCTGGAAAATGCCTTTCCCTCTCCGGCTTCAACCATAACAAAAGCTTTTTTAGCTGTTTTATTACATTCAACTTGAAGCCTGCTGCATGCAAACAGGATATCTGAAAGCATGTAAGGACTGGTTGTAGCCTGTGCCATATCATCGAGTATGCGCTTTGCCTTAGCCTTATCACCTTTTAAGTAGCGGTTTTCAGCCAGCATTACCTTTGCAGTGTTTTTATACATGGCAGGCATTTTCGCAGTTGAAGCAAAGAGTTCAAGCACTTTGGTGGACTCATCAATGTCTCCGAAAAAAGCATTTGCTATGCCAAGGTAATACATAGCCGGACCCTTTACCTTCTCATCTGTAGAGGCTTTTTCCAGATATTTAATACCGGCCTTTCCGTAAATTATTGAAAGACTGCTAAGCAAAGACAGATCGTAAAAACGGATTATTTTATTTTTTGCCATTGCCTCTTCATAGGAAAAAGCCTTCAAATTTGCACTCTTTATTAAATCAAGCCCCTTTTCTACCTGCCCTGTAGCGGCATATACCCAAAGAACATTTTTAATCACCTGAATTGATGCTGTTTCACCTGATTTTTGCGCTATTTTGAGTGCTTCATCGCATATCGCCAGCGGATTTTTCTTTGTGAGTCCGGCTTTGCAATATGCCTTGGCGAGCTCTGAGAGCACTCCAGGGTCTGTAGTCTTTACAGAAGACCAGAGTTTTTTTGCCTTTTTGGGTTTTCCCAGTAAAAAATAGGAAACCCCAAGGCTAACTTTTCCAATTGCTTTATCCTTTGGTTTTATCTTTTTATCTGAAATAAATCTTTGTAGAATAGCTACCGCTTTTCCAGGTTTTCCTGCTTCCAGATACGCCTGCGCTAAATAAAATTTTACCAGCCGACTTTTCGCTTTGCCCGAAACAGCATCAATTTTTTTAAGATAGTCAAGGTGCACGGGTATCGAAGTATGACGGAGCTCGCTGTATAATCTGGCGCTCGAAAGATAAACCATCCCCAGGCTAAGATTGACAGTGCCTTCCTCGCCGGGCTTGAGCGATGGCAGATATGAATAGAGCAGTTTGCCCGCATCTTCATACAGGTGCTTTTTGTAAAGCTTCATTCCGTTTTCTACAGGACCGCCTGCGAAAGACAAAGACACTGCAAAAAATACAATCATCACGCAAAGCAACACAGCTTTTTTCATACAGTCCCCTTAAAATACACAGTAGTTATTCCTTCAGTTCGGCAATATGGCAATATATATATGATCCCACTGTTCAATCTGTGCGCGAAATGCAATAGTTCCGTCAGATGAACAAACAACATCATGGTTCATTTTTGTTGTTGTCTTGAGAATCTCTTCGGCTTTTTCATCAACATTAACGACATGTATCGGGTTATATGCCTGCCGATCATTTTTTACATAAATGATTTTCTTGCTGTCCGGCATCCAGGCCGGGCCGCTTTCTATATCCGGAATAACATTGGTTGCTACTACCTTTGCATAAAGCTCTTCCCCCTCAGTGGGGTCGGAACCGTCTGCAGCTATCACAAAAAGAGCCCATTCCTTTGGGTCTCCCTGCAAATTATAGTTGGAATAAAAGGCAATTTTTTTTCCATCCGGTGACCATGCCGGCCTCAGGTCATCATATGACCATGTCGTGAGGGCCTTTAAAGTCTCGACAGGTTTTGTTATATCCTCAATTAAGTAGATATCATGATTTTCATTAGAGCCGTATATCATTGCAATTTTTTTTCCATCCGGTGACCATTGAGGATAAAGATATGTTTTTTCCCCATTTGTTATTTGAATGGTTTCCTTTGTTTCAAGTTTCATCAGGTATATATCAGCTTTTCCTTTGCGTCCGGAAACAAAAATCAAGTGGTCGGCTACAGGAGACCATTGCGGGTGGCTGTCTTTTTCGTCATCTTCCGTCAACCTTATTGTAGATTCGTTGCCGAGCTGTGGCAAGTGGTACAGGTCATAGTTGCCGCTTCCGCCATTGCTCATAAACACCAGACTCTCTTCTGTAGGCGACCAGCTTATTCCTGAATTATAGCTTATATCTTCAGCAACCCCCGGGAAAAAAAAATCCATTTCTTCATTTTTTTTGTCGGACAGCTTGCAGTAAATTTTTTGAAAAACAATACCATTTAGCCCGGAAATGATGATTTCTCTTTTATCTCCTATGCTCCGTTCAAATGCGATTTTTTTTCCTGTTGGTGACCATACCGGATTTGAATCGTTATGGCCGGCTTTAATATCTATGAGTTCACGCACATACAAAGGCTTTAATTCTTTTAGTTCTTTTGGAATTTCTTTTTCAAGCTCGGTATCCTGCTCAGCTGTTTGAGATTTTTCTTCCTCTGGTTTTGTCTCATCAGCAGCTTCACCCTGACTGACTTTTTCAGGCTCGGACTCTGCTTCTGTTGAAGTTGAGGTTTTCCCTGCCGCCCCACGGCTTTCGGGTTCCACAACCTGCTCAACTATTTGAGATTTATCCTCTCCGGGTTTTGTCTCTTTAATGAGCTTCTCCGGTTTATCCGTCTCAGGTTCAGGCTCAGGTACAGGCTCAAGAACGGGCTCAGGGACGGGTTCAGAAACGGGTTCAGACCCTGGCACAACAACTTCCGCAGACCAGTCAGGTTCTTTTCCTTCATTTTTTGATTCCTCCTGGCCAACACTGTCTGCTTTCTCATCTGTAGCAGACGTAACAGGTGGAACATCTGCAGATATGCCGTTAGTAACAACCAGCAGTACTCCAAGAATTATAACGATTAAAATTTTCATTTTCATCAATAACACCAAACTGCCAATCTCCCCTAAATCAAATCCTTTATCTGTCTTCGATGCTTTTCTGCTGAGTTACGGATTCGTATAAAGGCACTTTTGTCTTCAAGATCTTTTGGAAAAAAATCAAAGTATTCTTTCCATGCCCGATCTGCTTTTGGAAGAAGCGAACTCTTTTTAGTTATCAGATAAAGTTTGTGAAATGAAATTGCCCTGTAATAATAGGTGTCGTGAACAGCCTCGTCAAATTGGTTATTTGGAAAAAACCGGATATTTTGTTTTGCTACTCTGAGCTTTTCTATTGCTTTAGCAAAATTTTCGGCAGCAGCCCGTTTGTCTTTTTGAACAAGCTGATTGCCCTTCTTATAATAAGCATGCCCCAGGTTAGTATATGTAACAGCAAACTGCTTATAGATTATCTGCCTGTTTTCCGGAAGTGAGAGTACATTTTCAAATTCACGGATAGACTGATCATAGTCTTTCTTTTCATCCATATACAGCTGTGCAAGCCTGCAATGAGCTATAGAATAATCAGGGCTCTGTCTTTCAGTGCTCTTATAAGCCATGATCGCCGCATCGATGTTCCCGTTTTGTTCAGCCATTTTCCCGATTTTCATGTAGTCTTTCAGAAATACAATCTTATTATTATCAAGACGATCTACTTCCGAATTGCTGAATTCCATAATTTTTTCCCAGTCACGGTATTCGCCTCCAACAGAGAGCTTCACCTTGCGGAATCCAAAATTCACCAGTTTGCCGTCCAGCATAGGTGTTGTGCCTATCTCAACACCATCAATAAAAACAACGGCTCCTGATGGTACGGAATCGACCTTGAATAAAGCGCTGCTGACATCAAGGGCAAATTCTTTAACTTCCTTGTTTCTTTCCACACTAAGGGTCTCATTAACCGGTTTATAGCCGTGCCGGGACAATAGAATATCATGCTCCTCAAAAAGACGTACAGGCGCTATAACCTTACCGTTAGAACCGGTAGTCCCTACCCATGTATTATTAATATATACATTAACTCCCCACAGTGGTTGCGCGTCAGGTTCAAGACCGCCTCTTGCCAGTAAAGTAAAAGAGTCCTTTGTAGCCGCTTTATCCTCTTCGAGATATCTGCGCCGAACTATCCTGTCTCCGATCTTGACTTCATCACCCTCATTGACAGCAACTATCTTGACCCATGATTTTGCATCCTCAGTGTCGTTAACTTTGAGCGTACCTGCTTCTCGAAAACCTGTAAACTTCCCTGCACTGTTCGAAGTTGCGACCGTATAACTAAACTCGTTGCCCCGTCTGATTTTATAATCGAGTTTACCGAGATTTAATCTGTAGCTATCTTCTTTAATGGCGTCAATTACTCCTTCAAATGGAAACTGGTCTATAATATTTTTAACTATAAGTTTTGCAGTATTTTTAATATTCTTCTTCTTTCTAACTTTATTTATTTGACTTAAGATTATATTTCCGTTGGCAGTGTTAACAGTGGTTTCAATTGTCATTCCGGAATCGTCCTTTGTCACACTTCCCGAGATAATCATGTCGACTGTTCTCATAAGCCTGGTTTTTTGCCAGCCCTTTGTCGAAACTGTTTCCATATCAAGGCTTGCCCGCACCATATTATCCCGAAGCATTGCCTTCGGCACCTCGCTGAAGCTTGAATATATAAACATGTTGTTGCTTATCGCTTCTTCTATTCTGTTTAAAACTTCCGACAGGTCTTCTCCCGGTGAATTATTCACATAACCGTAAAGGCCAACCTTGATTGGTTTTGGCTTTTCAGGATAGAAAAGATGGTGTATAGCCTGCCTGCCTTTTGCAGCAATTGATGTTTCCCACTTGGCAGGTATATAGCCGGGCGCTGAGAGAGTTAGTTTAGCCTCTTTATCAATCCTGCCTTTATACTTAAAGGTTAATGCGCCTTTAGAATTGGTTTTTCCTATCTGCTTCCCATTAACGCGTACGATCACCCTGGAAACAGGTTTTAAAATACCATATGAATATGTACGGGTCACCACAGAAACTGTGGATTTTAATCTTTTTGATTTTGGCGGCTTAGCCTTTGCAGGTGCCTTAGCAGGGATCGCTTTTTCTACAGGCGTTACTTCGACCGGAGCCTTTTGTACAGGTTTCACAACTACGACTGCTTCTTTCACTTCTTCCTTTATGGAAAGAGCGACCTCCAGTATTTGACCCGGTTTTGCTTTTACCTTTCTGTGCCAGGAGCTAAACCCGTCTTTACTGATTTTCAGGTCTAAGCCTTTTTCAGGCAGGCTCTGATAATTATACACATACTCACCATTTTCATCTGTCTTTGCGCCTAATTCCCCGTCTATAAGGATGGACGCACTCTCAATGGGGGACCCGTCTTCTGATACAAAGATTGTAAAATATTTTGCAGATTTTAACGCTGCCCTGAACTTGTATGTATCAACAACACCATCCTTGGGCAGTTTCAACACGAAGGAATCCTTCCATGGCTCAATATTATACCCCCGGGCTTCCTTGTGAACAGACAACTGGATCTCTGAACCGGGTTGTTTCTTGATTTTTTTTGAAAAATATCCTCTATTGTCTGTAATTCCCAGTTCGTTGCCGTCTATCAAAACCCTGACATCGGATGCGAACTTACCATCCAAAGTAACTTCCACCTGCAACTCAAATTCAGCCTTTTTTCCGGTTTCACAGGCAAAAATTAGAATAAACGACAGCAGAATAAATATTAATCTTATTATTTGCTTTACCATGGTATGTACCTCCTAAAAACGTTGCCGACTAATAGCACCATCGGTTTCGAAATAAGCTTAACCCAGGCATGAAGCCTGTTACTTTTCCGGTCTGAGGATTAACCTATGCGAAAATCGAAAACTCCATTGAGTTTACATTTCGGGTGGCCGGATATTCACCTCACCGGGATTAATAATTTTATCCGCATCAGAAGAAGCGCCCTCAATAGTCCTGCGCTTACCTTCCGGGATCTTTTTTAGCTGGAACTTAATTTTTTCACGCGTGCTGCCTTTCATTTCTACGGTCCGCGTTTCAGTGTCGAAACCAATTCTTGTGGCTTCAACTTTATAAGTCCCAGGAAATATAGCTTCCTTTTCAGATTCAAACTCTCCTTTTTCATCTACAACCACTGAATGAGAGGCTTCTTCCACCTTGGCAGTAGTATTAATCATATTTATTACTGTACCTTTTGGGTGTTCGCCTTCAATAGGTTCCATTTTGAGATTAACCAACTCAACCTTGCCATAAATTTTTGCCGAGCAAGCAACTGTCAGTAATACTAAAACGGAAAGCAATAATAATAAAATTGTTCTATATTTCATGATTCACTCCTCCTATACTTGTAGGAATACTGAAAAATTTCTACACCATATTCTTGTTTTATATAATTAATGTTTTTTGCTATCAATACAAATACCATTTCTTACAATATTTTAGCCCGGTTGGACATTTTTTTGAAAATCTGAAAAAATACGTTTTTCACCGGCCTTGGCTAAA
>JASJGP010000100.1:0-5000 GCA_033791485.1 Desulfobacterales bacterium
AAAGCAGGGAAGAACTGCACGGGCAATGAGGACTATTTTAAGCGCAGCTTCCGCCAAGATAAAAAAGCGCACGGTTCTCGAGATTATAGAATAATAACGTGGTGCAGGAAGGTTTTCTTCTCATTGGAAAGATTACCGGCGTTCATGGTATAAAGGGAACCAGAAAGGCCTTCTTTTATTCTGAATCGTTATCTGCTTTTGAATCTGACAGCCTTATCCTTTTAAAAAACCCCGAAGGCCTGGAAAAAACATATGAGATAAAATGGGTTAAATCTCATGGGCGGGGCTTTTTATTATCATTGAAGGGCATAAGTTGCCGTGAAGAGGCCAAAGCTCTTATTGGGTCCGAGCTTTTTATTAAAAAAGAAAAGCTCCCCGAACTTGAAGACGGCACTTACTACTGGTTCGATATCATCGGACTTGCGGTATATACTATTGAAGATAAATATTTGGGTCGCGTTGAATCAATAATTTCCACAGGGAGTAACGATGTTTATGTTGTGAAGGATAAGGCCGGTAATGATGAGGTGCTGATTCCCGCACTCGAATCTGTGGTTAAGAAAATTGATTTTAACTTAAAAATAATGCAGGTCGATCTGCCTGAAGGTTTATGATTCAAGATAATGAATTTTATCGCCCTGACTATCTTCCCTGAAATGTTTAGCCTGTTTTCAGACCATGGGATTATAAGAAAAGCGATAGAAGAGAAAAAGATCCTTGTTTCAGCAATAAATATCAGGGATTTTGCACATGATAAGCACCATGTGACAGACGACAGGCCATACGGCGGCGGTTGCGGAATGGTCATGAAACCGGAGCCGCTTGCAGGTGCCATACGGGCTGCAAAAAAAGAAGTACCATCTGCAAAAACAATCCTGCTTACGCCTGCCGGACGTGTTTTTGATCACAAATTGGCTAATGAATTTAAATCTTACAGCGGGCTTATCCTGGTTTGTGGTCGATACGAGGGTGTGGATGAGCGGATTTGTCACGATCTTATAGATCACGAAGTTTCTCTTGGGGATTATGTTCTGACCGGTGGTGAGCTTGCTGCAATGGTCCTCATTGATGCAGTGACCCGGCTGATCCCTGGAATCCTCGGCGGCATCGATTCGGCGGAAAAGGATTCATTTGCAGGCGATCTTTTGGAGCATGCACAATACACAAGGCCACGAAATTTTGAAGGAGAAAATGTCCCGGAGGTCCTGTTGTCCGGCCACCACAAGGAGATTGAGAAGTGGCGTATTGAAACCTCACTTATTCGTACATTTTTGAAGAGAAAGGACTTGCTGCAAAAAAAGCCTTTGAATAATCAGGAAATTGAAATTTTACAAAAATGGTGTCAAGATATTGAAAAAATAATCAATTTTAACCAGGGAGGGCATGAAAAACAAGAAGAATAAAATGATTATTTACCTGGAATACTGTGGTGAACGATTTTAAAAATCCAAATATACCAAATCTTTATGTGGCTCTTGTCCACTATCCGGTAGTTAATAAAAACGGCGATGTCATTACATCTGCTGTTACAAATCTGGATTTGCACGATATCGCAAGAGCTGCAAAAACATACGGAATAAAATCATTTTATGTGGTTACACCTCTTGCAGACCAGAAAGCACTGGTTGAAAAAATTGTATCCCACTGGACAGAAGGGTTAGGTGCCAAGTATAATCCAAAAAGGCGCGAAGCCCTGGAACTGATCCGTATAGAGGAGACTTTAGAAAAAGTCGTTGACGATATTCGTAAAAGCTGCAGTGTTTCACCAAAAATCGTTGCCACGAGTGCCAAAAACTGTTTTAAAAGTATAAGTTACGGTAAATTTCGTGAAATGCTAAAAAACGGCAAGCCATATCTTTTAGTACTGGGTACAGCGTGGGGACTTTCGGACGGCTTTATTTCCGGTGTGGATTATGTGCTTGCGCCGATTAAGGGACCTGCGGACTACAACCACCTCTCGGTTAGGTCCGCTACGGCTATTATTCTGGACAGGCTAATGGCAAATGAAAAATAATAACTTAAAGAGACCTTTGAAAAATGGTAATTTATGTTTGAGTTCAAAGAAGGCGAAAATTTCAACCACAGGAATATATGGAATATTTCGAGGATTGAAATTTGAGCCTGCCGCAGAAATCGGGCATAAAGTGCCGTTTTGTAAAGGTCGCTTAAATTTTCCGCTTGCAGCGGATTTAAGTAAGGGAATTTTGTAATATGGAAAGAATAAAACAGTTGGAAAGAGAAATGATGCGTCTCGATCATCCGGATTTTAAAGCGGGAGATACGGTAAAAGTTCACGTTAAAATAAGAGAAGGTGAAAAAGAGCGTATTCAGATATTTCAGGGCGTTGTTATAAGCAATCGAAAAGGCACAACAAACGCCACATTCACCGTGCGAAAAGTATCATACGGCGTCGGGGTTGAACGTATTTTTCAGCTCCACTCTCCCATTATAGACAAAATTGAAGTGGTTACAAGAGGCCATGTACGGCGCGCGAAAATATATTACCTGCGTAAGTTGCGGGGCAAGGCTGCAAGGATAAGAGAACGTCGACTCGACCGATAGATAAAAGTATTGCCCTTAGCTTTGCAATCAGAAATCAGAGCTGATTTCATGGAATCGGATTTGAAGTCTTTTGAAAAGAAAGCTTTTGAAAAAGGCTATATGGCAATTGCAGGCGTAGATGAAGCCGGCAGAGGTCCTCTGGCCGGCCCTGTAGTTTCCGCAGCGGTTGTCCTTCCATTTATCTTTCCGGTTTCAGGTGTAACCGATTCCAAGAAATTAGCACCTAAAAAACGCGAAGAACTTTATGAGAAGATTTACGAGCATGCTGTTTCCATCGGTATAGGAATCGTTGACCCTGTGGAAATAGATCGTATAAATATTCTAAAAGCCTCTCTTCTTTCCATGTCCATATCCGTAAAAAACCTTAATCCCCAGCCTGACTGGCTCCTTATAGACGGAACTTTTCAGATACCGGCAGACATGCCTCAGGAAGCGATACCCAAAGGTGATGCATTAAGCATTTCAATCGCGGCCGCATCTATCGTTGCCAAAGTTACACGGGACAGGTTAATGGTAAGATATCATGAGGATTACCCGCAGTTTGGATTCTCAAAGCATAAAGGATATCCGACCAAGGCTCACAAAGAAGCAATCAGAAAATATGGCTTGTGCCCCATTCACAGGCAGACTTTTCGTGGAGTTAAAGAATACTTATGAGCCAGCTTCAAAACGTCCCATTTTGCTCAATATCTGCGTCAGGCTCAAATTTTAATCCTCGAAATACTCAATGTATTCATTTGGTTAAAATTTTCGCCTTCCTTGATCTCGAACCAAATTGAACATTTTTAAACTGTCTCAAACCTTTAACAATATCGTTTGGGTAAATCGGTCTACCGTCATATTTCAATATAGCCCCTGAATGGACAAGCCCTGTCTGCTCCCTTATAAGCTGGCCAAACTGGGCGGTAGAATTCTGTTCAACCACAAAAAATCTTTTTCCTTTATTGAGAACTGTCTTTACTTTGTCGGATGGAAGGGGCCACAGATCCACAAAATTCAAGCAACCGACATCTATTCCTTCTCCCCTTAACAGGTCGACTGCCTCCTTTATTGCCCCTTTGGTGGAACCCCAGCCCACAAGTAGTATTCCGGACTCACCATGGTATGCTTTTGGAGGATTCATTTCTTTGATCATGTGTGGTACTTTTGCATTACGCTTATCGACCATGCTGATTCTATTATCTATGGTTTCGCTCATATGCCCGTCTTCACTGTGTTCATCACTCGATATCACAACCAGAGCCTTACCAGCACATGGCAGGGCTCTCGGAGAAACTCCGTTAGCTGTAATGGCAAACCGTTTATATCCTGCAGGATCTTTTATATCATCATCCTGGACTATAAATCGGTCTACATATTCAGGTGCTGTTAATATCTTTTCCGTAGTAAAAAGAGAGTCGGCAAGATATTGATCCATAAGAATAATCGAAGGCACCTGGTACTTTTCTGAAAGATGGAAAGCCCAGGATGTTATTTCAAAAGCTTCATCCGGTGTTCCGGGAGCAAAAACAAACCTCGGAAAATCGTCCTGGGAAGCCCGGATTACAAATTGCAAGTCCCCTTGGGCTGTGCGGGTGGGAAGACCTGTTGCCGGCCCCGGCCTCTGTGCATTGACAATAACGATAGGGGTTTCCGTCATGCCGGCGAGCCCCAGACCTTCCGTCATCAGGCAGAAGCCGCCTCCGGATGTGGATGTCATAGCCCTTACTCCTGCAAAAGCCGCCCCAATTATCATATTAACAGCGGCAATTTCGTCTTCCGCCTGTTCAACTACAAGGGGAAAGCGTTCTGAAAAGGAGCTGAGATGAACCATGATCCCGGTGGCCGGAGACATGGGATAAAATGCGGCAAGACGGCAATCGCCTGCAAGAGCACCAAGGGCAATAGCCTTGGAACCGTCAATGAGCGATCCTTTGGGACTATCAGGTTTCCACTCAAATGCCCACTTAAATGATACATCTTTCACTGCCTTGTAGCCCAGCTCGAGTGCACGATAATTTTTTTCAAGAACATCCGGGCCTTTCCCCCCGAATTGTTTTGCAAGAACACTCTTACAAAGCTCGAGAGGTGCTCCTAAAAGTGCAAGGCAAACACCGGCTGCAACTGTATTTAAAAAGAGCTTGCCTCCAGCTTCCTTTGCAAGGTCGCCAAAGGGAACCGTCAGGATGTTTTTTCCCACAGGTTCTTCATTTTTGTCCATAATCACAAGTCCGTCAGAATCGAGCTCTTTTATGTGTAAATCATAAGTCTCCTGATTTAATGCAACGAGGAGATGCACTTTGTGATGCGGCGCGTGCACCGGCTTATTACAGATACGTATTTGAAAAAAACTGTGCCCTCCTCTTATCCTGGACTCAAAATCGTTAATAGCCATTATATACAGACCGGCTTCCTGGCAAACCAAAGCTAAAAGATTCCCCACCGTCTGTATCCCCTGG
>JASJGP010000101.1:0-3276 GCA_033791485.1 Desulfobacterales bacterium
CGCAAGCCAGACAGGTTGAGGGTCTTTTTGGGCTACTTTCTCGAGGATTTCTTTGCCCACCTCTCCGAGACAGCTATAAACAGCGCAGATTCGGGCCGGAGCAGCCAGTTCTTTTGCTTTAATCATGGCATTTTTGACGTGATCTGAGTCTCTTGCCGCAGCATGGGTTGCGAATAAAAAGACCTCCCTTTTACCACCAATCTTAGACAAAAATTCCTGGGCGGCAGGGTCAGGTTGTCCAGCCTGCAGCCAGAAACCAACTGCCACAAAATCATACCCGGTCGGATCCGGATTATCAGAAATGGGAATCAGGTCTTTTTCGAATTGCAAGGCGCCGTAGAGCGCTTCTGCAAGTTTTTTTGTATTACCACTCTTACTGGAGTAAGCCACTAGTGCTTTCATATTATGACCTCTTGTGATTTAAAAAATGACGGGCTGCTTACTCCATTAAAATGTGGCAACTCTTCCCATAATTACTCTTTATTTTTATAGAAAGAGCCACCGTAAGCTTGCCTGACACTTGTCTAGTTCCAGCGAAATCGGCGCTGAAGGAGAGGGTGTCATTATTTCGGGCCGAAATGTCTATCTTCCCCCTTGTCCTTGTCCGCCACCTCCCCCCATACCACGTCCAAGCCCTCTTCCCGCCCCCTGTCCGCGGGGAGAAACTCCTGCCGGCGCAGGACTGTCGTCATATTCACCTTTTTTGAACCTGGTTAAGGCCTCTTTTACCGTTTCTTGTGAAGAAACACCCTCATACAGCTTAACTCCAGATGCTTTAAATGCAGTTGAAGCGTTAGGTCCCACACGGCCAGTGAGAACAGCATCAACACCTTTATCCGATACAAGTTGGGCAGCGCCAATCCCCGCCCCCTGACTCTCTGCAACAGCGCTGTTGTCGACAACCTCCATGGCATCAGTGTCCGTATCAATAATAAAAAAATAGGGAGCCCGACCAAACCTAGGATCTATTTTTGCCTCAATTTCTTTCCCTGTGGATGTTATGCAGATTTTCACGTTATTCTCCTTTAATTATATATGATCCTCGCACGCTTCAAGACGAATCCGATTCGTGTTGAGCAAAACACGCCTTGAGAACTGATACCTCAGCAAGCGGACATCTTTATTTAGAAAGACGTTCGGAAATACGTCGGTAGGTTTCTTTCAACTCTTCGCCAACCACTTTGGACTTGGCTATCAGTTCCTCTGAAGTTTCAATGGCATCGTCGGCTATATCGGAAGCCTTGGCCTTTAAGGGACCCCATTTTTTCTCCGCATCTTCGAATTCTTGCTTGGTTTCCATCGAAGCAAGGTGCATCTTGAGTTTTATTTCATCTCGTTGTGTCTTCAGCTTTTCAACCAACTTGTTAAACTCTTCTTGTATTTTCATCGTTAACCTCTTTTTGTTTGATGTTGCGATAGAGTTGAATTTTCCACATCAGAAAAAGTATTGCACCCCTCAGCATTTTCAAAGGTACTTAGAAGTGCAGTGCTGGATGTTTATTCGGAGAGCTCATATTTTTTTCTTTTCAAACCAAAAGAACAAGGTGATGATACCAACCCAAAAAAAGGGAACGATCACCCATTGTGAAATATTGAGCACTTCCGGTAGTCCCACTTTCCCATAATCTTTCCAAGCAATGACTGTTGCTAAGAAAAAGGGGTAGAGCTCTGCGTAAATTGCGGCACCTGTCAGCATACCAATAATAGCAAAGATGGCATGCCAACGTCCTTCAGCGAAAGCACCGATTGAGGTGCCGGGGCAGTACCCCATGATCGCCCATCCCGCACCAAAAAGCGATCCACCAATCAGTACAGCTCCTACATTCATAGGTTTACGGCTCAGATTAATGAGCTCCATGTCGGCTAATAAAAGTATCCCGACCATCCCAACCAGAATAGCTGAAAGCATAAATTTAAAGATTGTCATATCTTCCAGAAGCATTGCACCAATCTGTTTTTCAAAGCGCAGGACACGTCCTTTCTGCAACAAAAATCCAAATAATATTCCAGTAATAAGGCCCAGTAATTGATCTATACTCATTTTGACCTCCAGCCGTAGATTGCAAAGGCAACGACCACGCCGACAGCAAAGAAAATTGCGAGCGCAATAAAGGCACTTACCGAAAGTTGCATCATCCCGCTCAAGCCATGCCCACTGGGGCAACCACCAGCCATTCGGGCACCCATCATTGCGATAACACCTCCGAAAAAAGCACCGACTGCTCGTTTTCCAACAGAGGGGCCAAAACGTTTTTCCCATTTCGGCGGAACGCTTTCAAATTTAAAACTCTTATCCGTAGCTGAAGCGATTAAGGCACCGAAAAATATCCCGATAACCAACATGAATTGCCAATCCACTCGAACTTTTGTTTTGGTATAGTACTTATTTGCCGCTACATGAGCTGGTGCTACTGTATTTTCAAGAAGACCGGTGGCACGGACAAAAGTTGTTGATGCGCCCAAATAACTTGTTTTTCCCATTAATTGTGTCGTTGCAAAGACAGAGACAATAGCCAGTAATCCAACCAAGGCACCTGCTAAGTAAGGACTCCATCCTCCAGCTTCAGTTTTCCATTGCATGCCACGCTCCTTTTTGACAATTTGACTCAAATTTCGCATTCAATGCTCAAGGGCCGCCAGCAGGAACGTAAGGTAGTGATACGTCTCTCTGCAGGTTTTTATTTTGGATCCAGCGGCCATCGCCAATAACACAGTAATAGGTACAACTTAGTATTTTATAAAGCAGAAAGCATGCCAGTATTTAATCCTCTTTAATAACGTAATCCTTTCAAATTGTTAAAGGTTTGCTTCGTTGTTTATTTATATTCACACAACGTTAACTACGAAATTCTTCATATCTTATTTGCAATATTTTGCAGATCTGGAATTTATCGATAAACAGTAAATGAAGATGCTGTAAGGATTACAAAAAGCTATGAAAGCAACGCTGCCAAGCTTGTTCACTTTAAATGTTTCACCCTTCGCTAGCATTAAAGGATGCTCAACATTTTCTGAGGAATTAAACCCAGGTTTCTTTTCGTCTTGGCTTTTGGTTGTCCTGGGTGCTATCAAAATTGCAAATCCTATCTGCAATTTTCTGTAGATCGAGCTTTTAGTTCATCCTGTTTCGCACTAATGGTTTTGTAAGTTACAGAAATAAAAGTGTTTTTTAGAAAATCTCACAGCTGGCATAATCTCTGCGTTAACTATATGAAAATAACTTTTTTGTGAATATTTCGTACATGGCTTTGGCGTACCTGAGTGTCACAATGTTCA
>JASJGP010000102.1:0-4969 GCA_033791485.1 Desulfobacterales bacterium
TGTGGCAACCACCCGGCTGACCCATGGGAATGATGTGACTGTGCATGCGGACGGCAGAGCGGTCTATGATGGAATTGTCCAGGAAATGCTGGAAAGCCCCTGTGCACGAAGAGACCTGTTGTCAGACAGCCCCTTTACACGCAAATTGAAATATATCCTAGATTTTATTTCACCTTTGAGACTCACCGATCCGCAGGCTGAGTCTTTTATCCCGGAAGGATCCAGGTCCCTTCACGATATTCTCCGATTTACCCATGAAAAGGCAGTCCAGGAGATGTTTCACATGGGAGATAAACGGATCAGAAAGCTGGGGGGGGCCAAAAAATTGCTTTCAAAATTACCCATGCTCTTTTATGTGGTGGACGTCGGTGGTGGCTCAAGGCAAAACCGCTCTGATCAAAAAACAGTCATGATGGACGATATCATCAGCATTCCCATGAAAGCAATATTTAATGGTTTGACCCATCCTGATATAACCTGGTCGGATTTTACCCACTTTGACTGGGCGGAGTATGACAAAATTGTTATGAGCGGGGGGATCATCAGCGCAGAATCGACCATGTTTGCAAGTTATGCGGTTCTCTCCCACGACTACCTCAATCTGAACCTGCGGTTTGGTTATCATTTTGTTGTTGTAGATGCAATTTGTGGAGATCAAGCAAAAAATAATTATATTCTGTTCAAGTTTTCCGGGGGAGGGGCTGACATTGATAAGAGAATGTTAAGGGCCGATTTTCTGAGCAGCATTCTGGATCGACTTGGATTCAAAGTGAATATGATAAACGATCTTATAGATGGAGAGCTAAAAGGAGGCGAAAAGGAATCGATTGAACAGAAACTGGATATTATCGGACGTCTTCTCGGTTGTACAAGATTAATGGATATGTATCTTAAAGACAGCACCATGGTAGAAAATTTTGTAGAAGAGTTCATGAACGGACGATATCATTTCGCTTCAGTTGAGATGTGATTATTTAAAAGTGGAGAATGAAGCATGAAGATCGAATCAGGACGAAAGCTTTTAAAAAAATGCTTAAAAGCCTTAAATTTTCGATCGTCCACCGCCCACCGTAAATCAAAAATAGACCCGGCTTACCGGCTAACATGGATTACGGATTATCTGGCGGTGGGTCATGCACCCATGTCGTTTGTTGAACTCGATTCTATAAAAAAACAGGGGATCAATGCCATAATCAACCTTTGCGCTGAGTTCGATGACCTGCATGAAATAGAAAATAAGTCAGGCTTTGAGGTTTATTACCTGCCGATCCAGGACGAAAATACTCCCGATATGGATGACATGGAAAGGGCACTTGCCTGGCTGGACGAAGCGATCTATCTTGGCAAAAAAACCCTGGTGCACTGCCGCCATGGAATTGGGCGAACCGGCACATTTGTGACCTCCTATTTGCTGAGAAGAGGACTTGGCCTGAAAGTTGCCACCCAAAAGATGAGAAACACAAGTGCCGCCCCGGCCAATTATATACAGTGGAAGCTTTTAAAAAAATACGAAAAAAAATCGAAAATTCTGAAGGTCAGAGAGCCTTCACTTGAAGCGAGAAACGTTGTTGATTTAAGCGTCTATTTTTCTGATTATGAAGCCCTGATTAAAAAAATAGATGAAGACATTAAAAAGTCGGGCAAAACCCACAGCTATGCTAAAATATGCGGACTCGAATCTTCAGAATGTTGCTCTCAATATTTTGATCTGCAGTTTATAGAGGTTATTTACCTGAGCAATATGATGAATCGCAACCTTACCAGTAATTTGAGAACTGAGACCATTCACCAGGCTGCCAAGGTATGCAAAAAGACAAGAGACATGAAAGCCCGACTATGTAAAAAAGGATATGATACTGATGAAGGCAAAAAGGCTTTGATCGAAACCTATGCCAGGGAAAAGCTTTTATGTCCGCTAAATAGAGAATCCAGGTGCTCTCTATTTGAATATCGACCGATAAGATGCAGGTTATATAGCGTTTATGATGGCGCTGTTAATCTTGATCATATTAATCGTGATATTTTTAACATTTCCCAGAACATCTTTTTTGCACTTTCCGGATCATTCCTTGAAGAAAAGACCTTATCCTTTTCTTTGGCCGATACTGTTTCAGGCAAGTTTGTCCAGGAGTACTTTTATTATTTAGCCTCTTTGGGAACAGATCTTTAGCTTTTTAATACATTTTCCAATTTACCATATGAATATTATTCTTTTGATAATATATTTTACGAAACCGCTGGTTATAATTTGAAGAAAAAAGGAGTAAGGTGTGAGCATAAAAATAAACATTCATAGGACTCACCGCCAATTTACAAATGGTTTAGATATCATCGAGGTTGAGGGAAATACGGTGGGTACTTGCCTTGACAATTTAGTCAGGCAGTTCCCCGGCATGGGTAAAGTCCTGTTTAATAAAAAGGGTAAATTGGTTAACGTTATTGAAATTTATGTCAATCTGAAAAGCGCATATCCAGGTGAACTGGCTAAGCAGGTAAAAGATGGAGATAACATTCACATTACGCTTATGATCGCCGGGGGATAACACAGTCAACATCCAAATCATCCCTGATTCCAAACCGTGTGAGTGCAAAATCGTATTTTACAGGATCATCAGGAACCAGCCTTTTAAAACCGGCTGTTATCTCAAGAGCTGTTACCATATTTTCCTGTTTTCTTTTTGTGAGATTCAAAGCAAGGCTTATTCTGTGCATGTGTGTATCAAGGGGGATTATGAGTTTAGATAACGGTATGCCGGCCCATCCTCCCGGATCGACTCTGTCTTTTCTTATCATCCATCTTAAAAAAAGATTCGTTCTCTTGCAGGCGCTCCCTTTTTCAGGCAAGGCAACAAGATGCCCCGGTTTGTTTTTGCCTGCAGTAAGTTGAGTTGAAAAAAAAGTCATGGCAGGGATTACATTCTTGTTGTTTTTTGAAAAGCCGGCTAAAAAGCATTCATGAAGGAAACCAAATCGGTTAATCACGTTTTTTATTCAAAAGAGTAAAGCGGCAAGCTCACCTAAACCGGCAAACCTATGTTTAAATCCATCAAATGCATTGTAAATAGATCTAAAATCTGAATCCTTTAAAAATATAAAAGGAGACGAATTCATCTTATCAAGCACCAATGAAACGCTCTTTAAAATTTGTGCAACCCTTCCGTATGCAAGCGAAGATGCAATAAGGCCCACAATTTCACGTTCCCTTATTTCTTTGTATGAATACAGAAATTCAAGGGGGTCCGGGTGAACATACCTGCGCCGGTTATATTGATTGTAAAGGTTGTCGAGTTTTTTTTTAAGATTTTCAGGTGTCATATTGATTTTTATTCTTCTGTGCAGTAGTAAATGCCTGTTTCCATTTCTTATCAAAAATAAAACAGAATTTCAAATAAATGATAAAAAATAAAAACAATACAAACTCACAAGGCCTCTTATGGCCTGAGCTTACACCCGGAGCCCTGGTCAAAAGATATAAACGCTTTCTTGCGGATGTAAGGCTCGATAACGGCGACCTGGTTACAGCCCACTGTGCAAATTCAGGATCTATGAAAGAATGCTCGGAGCCGGGCAGTCCGGTATATCTTTCATTTCACGACAATCCTAAAAGAAAGCTAAAATATACCTGGGAGATGATTAAGATGCCCACATCCCTTGTGGGAGTCAATACCATGGTTCCAAACAGACTTGTGAAAAAATCAATTGAGGATGGATTGGTTGAGCAGCTAAAGGGCTATGAAAATGTAAAACCTGAAGTTAAAGTGTCTGACAGATCCCGCCTCGATCTCCTGCTTACAAATAAAGATAAGGCAAAGTGCTTTGTTGAAATAAAAAACTGCACCCTGGTTAAAGATGGCCTTGCATCCTTTCCCGATGCTGTAACCACCCGCGGTAGGAAACACCTGGTGGAACTTCAGAGGCTCGCAAAGGAGGGAAACCGCAGTATAATATTTTTCCTTGTGCAAAGGATGGATGCAAAAGCATTTACTTCTGCCGACAATATAGATCCCGCATATGGAAAAGAACTCAGAAAGGCAAAAATCAGCGGCATTGAAATTATTGTTTATGACGTTATAATCGATCTTAATAGAATCGTTTTGGGTAAAAAAATTCCTCAAATTGATATTTGACACCAATATGATAATCTGGTTAGATAGGTTTTTATGAGAGTGACTTCCAGCCACAAAAAAAGTTTCTTTAAAGCCGCAATCGCTGATAGAAGTCGTTCCCACAGGGATAACCCAAATTGATAACGTCATAAAAAGTATCACCGATGGTTAAGTAAAAAGTTACTCTATAGTTAAAACTTAAAAAAGGATAAAAGAAAATGAGTTATGATTTTAATGCAGATGAAATATTCGAAATGGCCGAGCAGATTGAAAGAAATGGAGCTTCCTTTTACAGAAAAGCAGCAGAATCGATTGATGACCCTGCTGAAAAAAAGCTTTTACTTGGTCTTGCCGCAATGGAAGATGAGCATGAAAAAACATTTGCCGATTTAAGAGCAGGTCTGTCTGAAAAGGAGAAAACTGCAACCGCATTCGATCCTGAAGGCGAGGCATCTCTTTATCTTCGCGCATTAGCCGATACCAGGGTGTTCTTTGAAAAAAAGATCGATACCACATCAATGGAAGAGATCTTAAAGGAGGCTATCCTGGCTGAAAAAGATTCCATAGTATTTTACCTTGGTATGAAAGAAATGGTTCCTGAAAATCTTGGGGAAACAAAAATAGATGCAATCATAAAAGAAGAGATGGCACATATCAAGCTTTTAAGCGGTAAGCTGGTTGCTCTAAAAAAATAACCGGGGCACTCATATCTTTTTTAGCCCAACCTGAAAAGCAGGCATATATGATTCAGGGTTCACGGTTAGTTACTTTAAGCTCTTCATCTCTCTTCAACCGTGAACCCTTAAACCGTAAACTTGAGTAGTTACGCCTGCGAAATCATATGTATAGCCTGCTGCGGGAAA
>JASJGP010000103.1:0-5067 GCA_033791485.1 Desulfobacterales bacterium
CCTGTATGACAACACAATACTTCCCTTGGCTACCAGGGGGGTAAATAAATTGTTCAGAGCATCAGAGCTTGCATATTCAAGGGGAATAATCCGTGTTACGATTTTATCGTCAAGGGTCCCGGGTTTCCCGGGTCCTGTCGCCACTCTGGTATCAATATTATCGGACTTTGCCTTGGGCGTGGGAACGATTTTGATAATCGTTCCTGACTCGACCGTGGAAAATCCATTGATATCAAGCACCGATTCAAAAACTTTATAGGCATTTTTGATGGAGATTTTTGTCGGAGATATGATGGTTACATTCCCCTTAACCCGGCTGTCCACCACAAAATTTTTACCTGTCAGTTTGCTCATGAATTTAATCAATACATTAATATCTACATTATTAAAATCGATTGATACAAACTGTGAATCTGGATCGGCTTGTTCTGAAGGAGTTTGTCCCAAAGCTTGGGCAGCAAAACCGGTAAAGGGAAAATTCAGAAATGCTGTATAAAAAACAACCAGAATCAAAATTGAAAATGCCAACTTTCTGCTATGCACCATGATCATTGCTCTCCTTTATTTTCACCAGCTTCATTCCTTTACTCACTTTCCTCTGGGCTAGCAGCAATAGAATACCGACCGTTTTTGACCTGATAAAACAATTCTTTTATTTTTCCCCGTCTGAATACGGTAAGCTTAGCATTCTCTGCTTCCTGTATTTCAGCATAAAGGTTTGAAGCGTCTTCGCCGGATAAAATTTGCGTTCCGTTAATATCCTTGATAATGTCACCATTCCTGAGCCCGATCTGCCTGAATACTGAATTAGGCCTTATCCCATAGACCATAAGTCCGTCCGGTTCACCCTCCAAAAAATGGGGTCTCATTTTAACTTGTTTCATCAAGGTATTAATATCGTCGGAAGGGTCATCCATATTCGCTCTATTACCGAATATAGTATTGGAACTTATTTTTTTGGGGGGCTTTCTATGTGCCGAAACACTTTTATTGTCTGTTTCCATTTCAAGGACCTGGTCTTTTCCCCCATGGTTCAAAATCACCTCATGGCGTAGAATCTTTTTGACCTTTGCCCCCTGCACTGAATCCCCGACTTCATATAAAGCCTGCTGCCTTACTTTTTTATCTTCAATCACAGCATATACCTGCCCCTCACCTGTCACCGTTCCCCATAAAACCAGTTTAAGGGTTGTTACCTCCAATTTTTCAGGCTCTTGGTTCTCTGCTTCCTGATTGTCGGAAGATTCTATTTTTTCTTCAATTTCAGCGTTGAAAATATTTCTCTTAACAATGCTGTCATATTGATTTTTGCCGAGGGTAGATTCTGCCTTCCGGGGGCCTGTATCGTTTGAAATTGTTCCTAGAGAATACTTCCCATCTGGCATAAAATTCTCAGGCAGCACATTTTTATATATGATCTCAACACAAAAATATGCAATGGTTACAACCAGAAACATGTTTATGAGGGTAAATACGTATTTCATAGCTTTATTTTCGGGTTTTCCAGCCGCCCATTTATGGTAAATTTTATCCCGTTTTTTTGAATATTTTTGACCACAGATTTTATCGCTGCCATATTGGCAAATTTTGCCAGATAAGGTGAATCAGGTTGTATGACGCCGGTAAGATTCAGCCTGCTTTTTTGTACCGGGAAAACAAATTCAATTTGCCCTTTAAGTTTTACATTGATAATGGGTCCCCTGGCTGTGCATTGTTCAATTGTCAGTCTTTGAGGATGCTGTATGATTTCAAGTTTGATTTCTGAGAAATCGACCTGGGGAAGACTTAAACGATTAAACAGAGAATCCTTCATTTTTGCAGAAAAATGCTGAATTAGCAGGCTCCCACGGCCGGAAGCTTTTTTATCCCCGGATTCAGTCTCTTTGTATTCCCCATTCAATTCACACGCCAGGGTAATATCAGCCAAATCTGTTGTATACCTGAAATCACTTATTTTGACCCCTGCCATTAAGGCTTCGGCATCTGAAAATGAGAAAGGATCCATGCTATTCAAGCGCAGACGGCCATTGACTGACCCCTGGTAAAACTCAGATTCAAATTGTATTTTTTTTTCTTCTTTAAAAATGGAAACAGGGCTGAACGACACTGTAAAGGAATCGGGTACAATTTGTGTCCCCTGATTTATACCCAGCCCTTCAATCTCCTGGCCAATAAAAAATTTTGTATTTTCAAACTTTAATTTAAAAGGAAAAACAGGTTTGACAGTGTCAATGCGCGATTGTAAATTTTTGCTTTTTAATGACTGAGACAAATAGGCGGCCACTTCTTTGCCGGGGAATAACAAAGACGCAAAAACAAAAAATGCTGCCATGAAAAAAAGGATATAAAACAAAATGGATTTAGGCTTCATATTATGCCTTGCCCTTGAGCATCAGGGTTTGCGTTTCAATTACCGCGTCCAGCAGCCGGTTTTCTTTTCCTGCCTTTGATAACGACAGGGAGGTTATAACCACACCGTTTTTCGATGATTCAATGTGATAAAGGAAATCAACCAGTTCTTTTAAATATACTTCCTTGAGCTTTACCTTGACAGTCGCAAGCGTATGCAAAGAGTTCTCAATTTTTTTTGTGAATGGTTTCATATATGCCACATTCTCTTTTACACCGCTTTGTTGTGCCTGTGAATCCAGAAAAGAGAAAAGGGAAAACTCTTTTTTCCTGTCGGCCAGGGCTTGGCTTTTTGTATCAAAACCATTCGAAACCGCCAGGAACTGTTGCCGGAGCAAAACCATTTCCTCTAAAGCAGCCTGCTTTTGATTTAAGATTCGGTTGAGATTATCCCGTTTATCTATGGCAGCAATGACACCAAACTGGTACCCGAAAAACAGAACCACAAAGGTAAACCCCAATATTAATACATTTATTTCACGTTTAGAAAAATCGGGCATAATAATAGTTTTACATTTCTATAATAAATTTAAAGTTAACCCTGTTGTCTTTTTTGTCCGCGGCCGCACTGCTGATACTTACCTTTTCAAATAAATCCGAGGATTCTATTTTGCTTTTAATATTGTCTACGTTATTAAAATTATCTGTTGATCCTGACAGGACCAGGCGCCCGTTATTGAATAAAAATCTGGAGGTCTCCATATCTATTGAAGATGGAATTGTCTTTGAAAGCTCACCCATGATTTGAACCAGTTTAAGGCCTTTATTTTTGATGCGTCGATCTTCATCCCCTCTATTACCGGATTTCTTAATTGCCTCCCGAACATTTGCCGTCATCTGAAGATATGGGTCCTGAACCTTTTTCTTATCAGGAAAGGTTGCCATAAAAATGGAGACGGCCTTGTTATCAATAGCAGCTATCTGTTTATTTAATTTTGAGTTATCAACGCCAGAGCCTACCATAAACAAAGCAAATACAATAACAAAAAGAACAACACCGGCTGAAATGTTGGGAAGATATGTCTTTACAAAAGAGCTTGAGCCATATTGCCCTTGACAAAAATTAAACAGATATTTCACCCTTTTATCCGGTGACATACTTAACAATTGCGCAGTGGCGTCTGTTTTTACTCTTAATCCGGTCTGGTATTTTGTTTTTAGAACCGTATAGATACGGTCTGCCACAAGATTATCCCCATGGGAATGAACAAAAATATCAAACAAAATATCAGACCCTGTTCTCTGGTTGAACCCCATGATGGTCTGTTTGACACAAACCGCAAATTCTTCAGGTGAGTATTGGGAAACAAAAAAAGCACGCACTGCACTGGGTTTTAGGTTGTTCACCAGCACAAGGGTAATCTCCAAATCGGCAACATGCAGGAAGGCAAATGTTGAAACATCTTTATTTTCTCTTAAAAAGCCGATTGCAGACGAATATCCGGCAGGTGTCACAAGCAAAGGTTTAATGCCGAAACTGCCCAGTTTTAAAAAATATTTTTCAACCGTGGCTTCAACAATGGAGGCACTTAAAATCAAATTTGACTCTTTTCCAATAGCCAGCAGATGAAAATCTGAAATATAGGCCTGGCTGATAACCGGCAACAGGGTTTCAAGCTCAAAGGTCAAAATCTGTTTGATTTTTTTTTCGGAATCAAACGGAAGGGCAATATTTCTGAAACAGACTAAAAGCGGGGACACAAAAATGATTGCGGTTGAACATACCTGAAGATCAATCTGCTGGGCAACCATATCCATGACGGCATCAAAGGGATCCAAGGTTTCTTCAGAATCAGGCAGATCTTCATACAGGATATGACAGTCGTCTTTAATCAACGCCTGTTTATAACCCGACTCAACAATCATGGCTTTTATACCATGAGTATCAAGTTCAAGACCTAAAAAACATCCTGCCATACATTATTTCCTTTATTTTCTTTCCATCTGGATTATTCTAAACATCCACTTTCCAGACGCCTTGTGCTTTTCCTTTTTCAAAACCGCAACAAGTTCTATTTTTGTATCATTTTTTTGAGCGATACATTCCACTTTAAAAACATCACTAACATAGGTTATGGAACGGTCCAACTGGTCTTGTTCCTTTTTAGACAACTCTATAACCCTTTTATACCACCCCTTGTCAAGTGGGTTTACAAAAACATCTCCCTCTTCACTCTTTTGCTCCCTGTAATCTACAAGATCCTGGGCAAACGCTTCCATCCCTTCCGGAAGAAGCCCGGCCAGCACATCAACGCCTGCTGTATTAATGTTCACCTTTCCAGAATACCGATACCCCCCCTTTTGGGTTTTTTCTCTGTCCAGGCCGTATATGGTAAAGATATCACTGAGTTCAAGCTCATTGGATTCCAGATCATCTGGTTCATCACCTGGTTCATCATATGATTCATCACCTGGGTCCAGGCCTTCTGTTTTTAATAAATCTTTTGAAATCCCTTTCACATTCAACAATTCATCAAGATGATTAAAGGGCCCGTTGGCACAAACATAGGGAGGATCAAGGTCCAGATAATAATCTGATTCTGCTCCTGAAATCCCTGTGACGGCATCATCATCATTGGAGTCCAGCCAGTCTTTTACGCAATTAATAATCTCGACAGGATCTCTTGTATCAACGGCTTTATCATTTGAGAACCTGGG
>JASJGP010000104.1:0-6618 GCA_033791485.1 Desulfobacterales bacterium
ATGTGAATGGCCGAATCAGCATTAAAGCCGTCAAACTGGCCTAGTTGGCTGACTACATTCTCCGTACCGATTTGAAGTGCTTCTTTAAGCCCCGCACCAATTTCGCCAATCGTAAGCTCCTCTTTATTTGTGCTTTCCGCAAAATTATCGAGAAGTTTTTTTCCTTTATCCCACCAATTACTTCCTGCTCCTGCTGTTGATGATAAAAAAGAAAAAAGGATAATAATCATTCCCCCTACAAATAAAGATCGAAGTTTGGTAAACTTTATCAAAGTTGTGTGCATGGAAAATCTCCTATTTTAATAATAAACTCAATTATATTAATAACCTTGTATCGAAAATTGATTGAACCACTAACTGCGAAGCTTATTGGGCCGGCATCCCTTTGCTGAAAAGCATCATATAAAGAATGAATACATAGCAAATGATTGTACAGGCGGCAAAAGGCCAGTAGTATGTACCTAATGGGGCAAGAAGAATGACTGTTATCCAGTGGATTGCAATGATTGTTTTGGAATGAAGCTGAATAGGAAAATCGTCCCTTCTGCATATAACAGCAAGACCACTTAAATTCCATCCATATAATGCAGCAAAAGAGTGCATGCGCATGAGCAGTTTTGAATTTTCCGGGGTGTATGCCGGGGAGTATTCCAGTATGATATAGAGAATTCCGGTAACTGCCGTGTACCACAGGAAAAACATCCCGGAAGTTAAAAAACTTTTTTGCTGAACCCGAACTCCTAATTTAGTATATAGAAAGTATATGAGTACAACAGAAAGAAAAAGGATGGTCGTAACAATCAACTGGGAGACGAACATCTCAAAAAGAATAAAAACAAAAAAGATAATAACACCAAGGTTTACGATCCAGAAACCAACATTTTTCAGGCTTAAAATAATCTTTGAAAAATCTCCTTTCATAAAGGAAAAAATCACAGACATGGTAATCAGAGAAATAGGAAAGGAAAATCCAAGAAAAAAGGTGTCCAGTTTTAGTTTTGGAAAGGAAATAATCTTAAAATATTCGTTGTTGAGGATTACAAGGGCGGAAATTACAAGTCCAATGGAAAGGCAAAGAAGGGATGCCTGATGAAATTTTTGGGAAACCGGCGCATCCGGCTTAAAAAAATTAACCGGAAACAGGGAAAATTTTCGAATCCTTACTGAATCAACAATCACAGCAAGGGAGAAAGCAATGAGGACTGCAGGCAGATAGAGTTTGGCAAAGGCAAGAATGGCATAGGCAACGGCCAATATGAGAAACAGACGTCCTTTTGTTGACAGCTGTTTTTGCGATTCACTGAAGTAAATAAGTACAACACCGCCGCTGCACAGGTTGAAAAGAAAAATATGCAGCCGTTCAAAATTATACAGGGCTGCTCCTGGAATAAAAAGATGCAGGAATC
Organism: Desulfobacterales bacterium; assembly: GCA_033791485.1. Classification (GTDB taxonomy): domain Bacteria; phylum Desulfobacterota; class Desulfobacteria; order Desulfobacterales; family JAUWMJ01; genus JAUWMJ01. The sequence continues at coordinate 1,407 of JASJGP010000104.1, forward strand.
CGAATAGTAATGCCGCAGACAGTAATCCCATCAGAATGATTCGTAGACTGATACTCATATTTTATTCACCAATTATTTTTCACCGCAAAGCCGCAGAGTACGCAAAGAATCATTATTTTATTGCTTTCCGCTGAGAGGGCGGAAAGCAATAAAGGATTCATCCCTGCGGGAAAAACAATTTGATATAAAAACAAATAGTTGTAACAATATAAACGCTGATTGATTTTCCTTTGCCGTCCTCTCAACGGCAAAAGAAAAAAACTTTAAACTTTGCGTCCTCAGCGTCTTGAGCAAAGCGTGCGGTGAAAGAAATCTATATAAAATGCGGCATCGAATTAATGAATTAGAGCACTAAGGCTCGCTCTCATCTTCAGAACTGCAACTGTCCTCTTTTCATGTATATCTCAAGGCGCTCCACAAGTAACGAACATGTGAGGCAGAGCAGAAGATACAAGACCATGATGGTAATCCACACTTCAAAGGTTAAGAAAGTTGCCGACATAAGTTCCATACCTTGAAAAGTGAGTTCTTGAATGGAGATTACCGAAACGATGGCAGAATCTTTTATGGTAGAAATAAACTGCCCGGCAAGGGGCGGCAGGACTCTTTGTATGGCCTGGGGAAAAATAACGTAACGCATCTGCTGCCACCTGGAGAATCCAAGGGCGGATGATGCTTCCCACTGCCCTTTTTCAATGGATTGGATACCGGCCCTGATTATTTCCGTTATATAGGCCCCCTCATAAATTGCAAGAGCCAAAAGGCCCGACAGAAATGCCGGAAGGCGTGTCGGAGAAGCAAAAAGAAATGTTAAAAAATTTCTGATATTTTCCGATTTTGATATGACCAGTTCATCCAAACCGAGAAAGGGCAGTATTTGACCGCTGATGAAATAATAGAAAATAAACAGCCAGACCAGGATGGGTATATTGCGTATGAGTTCTACATAACTCCAGCTGATCAACCGGTTAAAAAGACCTTGACTGACACGGAAAAGGCCCATGATTGTTCCGAAAATCATGGCCAGTATGGTTGCCCAGATACTCAGGCGCAAGGTGGTAAACACCCCTTGCATGATGAGGCCGCATACCCACCTGGACTTTTCAGGGTCGAATCGAATAAGATACTGTGGTATTATGCTCCAGTTCCACTTATAATGGACTTCAACATTGACCCTGTAAACAATCCAGACAAAGACCGACGTTAAAGCGAAAGATACGGCAATATCCAGCTTAGTTATTCTATGTCTTCGTTTTCCAGGCAATTTATTTAATCATCTTTTCCCAGTCTTTAGTCCTGAACCAGTAATTTTTCCGTTCAGCAAGCCATCCTTCAGACTCGACATAGCCAATCCAGTTGTCTAAGTAATTTAGAGTATCAAAATCCCCTTTCCTTACTGCAAAACCGATGGGTTCTCTTGTAAAGGGTTTGTCAAGGGGCAAAAACAGCTTTTCAGGATATTTTAATGCCCGAAAAGCGGGTGTCGGGGCTGAGCCGACTACCGCATGAACTCTTCCGTTGAGCAGTTCCTGATATGCCTGAGACTCATCGTCAAAAAGGCGAAGTTGAGCTTTTGGTAAATATTTTTTAGATGCGGTTACCGCAGTTGAACCAAGCCTGGCGGCAATAACCACATCAGATCGGTTAAAATCGTCAAGGCTATTGAATCCTGCGGCAACCTCTTTATGGGCCACCATCGACATGCCGGTGTAATCATAGGGAATACTAAAATTGACTTTCAGGTTACGGCTCGGAAGTATTCCCATACCTCCTATGATGACATCAAATTTTCCGGTGGATAATGCCGGGATAATGCCAGACCATTTGGTGGGAACAAATTCAACCGTAACTCCCATATCTTGAGCCAGGCGGGTTGCCACATCAATCTCAAACCCGATTAATTTTCCTGTTTTGTCCTTCATCGCCCATGGTACAAAAGTCGACATGCCTACTCGAAGAATACCCCGCTTTTGAACTTGTTCGACAGTACTTTCCCTGACCTTTTCAGAAGAACCGGTATTATTTCCGCAAGCAGCAAGGACCAATGCTACTGCAGCTATAATCAGGGTATTGAGTATTAAAGAAAATTTTTTCATTATTACCTCCTTTTAAATTTTGAATCCCACTGTAAGCGGAAAACATCTTATAAAGATCAGTTTACATTTCAATGGTAAAGCGTTTTTCCAAAATATTCACTCCTACAGACAAAGTTGCTGTAATCATAAGATAAATTGCAGCGATGGTGAACCAGATTTCAAAAACCAGATACGTCTCTGCGATAATCTCCTGTCCCTTCATGGTTAAGTCATAAATGGCAATAGTACTGACAAGGGCGGAATCTTTAACAAGCGATATCGCCTGGCCGGCAAGGGGAGGCAGCATCCGCCGAATTGCCTGGGGAAGAATGACATGCCGATACGTGTGAAAATTATTCAGGCCAACGCTGTAAGCAGCCTCCCACTGTCCTTTATGGATTGAGACAATTCCCGCTCTAAATATTTCCGATGCATATGCCCCTTCAAAAAGGCTTAAGGTCAGTACCGCTGAAGCAAATCGACTTATTCCAAATACGGGTGAAATGACGAAGTAAATAAAAAAAAGCTGCACAAGAAGGGGCGTATTTCTGATCAGCTCCAGATATCCGCGGGCCATTATCCGTGCTATAAGAGAATCCGATAATCTAAAAATGGCCGTTGCCAGGCCAAACAGAGATGAAAGAATCAGGCTGATAATAGTAATTTGAAATGTGACCTTTAAGCCGTCGAGCAAAGGTCCGGTTATAAATCTGCCATCGGCAAAAGTGAAAAGATATCCGGGTACCCGGTACCATTGCCAGTTGTAGCTAAGGTTTCCGGAACCCTTAACCATAAACCATGTCAGCAATCCGACCGCGATTAGAAATTTAGCAGATTCTAAAGTTAATAAATTGCGCTGATATGACTGGGTTGGCTTGAAAATTGACAACATGGAAACTATTTACCCACCCTGCACTCTCCGCATCCACATACCGGGCATTCTATCTTTCCTTCTTTCCTGATATCCTCTTCGCCTTTTATTACCCTGTCCATATATGCCTTAAAGGCTTGGCCGCACTCCGGGCATAAAACCTCAACTTTATTTTTGTTTTCGTCTTCCATTGTTGTTTCCTTTCTTTAGAGGCATATCAAGATATCTTTTATAAAATATTCATTTGATATGGCACATAACCACAGTTATTTCAAGAAACGCTGAGTTATTCTTTTGTATCATTAACCTTATGGCAGATGCAATCCATTGCGCCGCAATCAGAGCAGACATAAGAATCCGCTTTATCCTGAGTTTTTCTTCTCCCGTACAGGCCAATCCATAGAAGAACTAATATAACTGCTGTTGCAATTAATACTAAAAAGAAATCTGTCATTTGTTACTCCTGTTTAATGTTTAAATGTTTTTAATATTATCTTCAAATTTCATGCCAAAGTCCGACTGTATAATAAAAATCAGACATTCTAGATCTAATTGCCAACTGCCTCACGTTTACCTCATACTGAGTTGGTAAATTTCTGATCACAACTGTTCCTGGTATGTCTAAAATCACATTAAAGCCATGAGACAAAACTGTCTCATAATACAAGGTTGCTGTTTCTCCAAAAATATTATGGTATATTTATTGCTTTTTTCACCATGGAAGCTCACAATAAAAGTTAATATTTTTGGTTGATACTAAAAATGTTTTCAAGGTCGCACCTTTTAACTTTTTTAAAAGGTTAGATGTTAAGGGCCGCAATAGAAATCAAAGGTGCAAAAATTGCGAAATGTTGTTTTGTGATTTTTTTAATCCAAAACAAAAGGGGATTTTGATGACAGACAAAAACCCAAAATCGGTATTCATTCATTCACCTGAGCTTGAAAAATTAAGTTATCCGCCCGACTGCCCATTTAGTACACAACGGGCCGGAAAGACACGCGACCTGCTGGTATCATTAGGTCTGTTAAGGGGTAATGGTATAAAAGAGATCGCCCCGAAATCAGCGACCAGATCAGAGCTTGAGGCATTTCACCCAGCAAGGTACTTAGACGAATTGGAGCGAGCAGCTGAAGGTAAGCTCACTAAAGAAGGCTCCGATATGGGGTTTGGTACGCTGGACTGTCCCGTTTTTAGCGACATGTATAAGTATGCATCCCTGGCCTGTGGAGCTACCTTGACCGGAGCCGAACTGATATTATCCGGTGAAGCGGATATTGCATTTAATCCTTCTGGAGGCTTTCATCATGCAAAAGCCCAAAAAGCATCGGGCTTTTGCTGTCTTAATGACGTAGTGCTTGGATGCCTGCGGTTGACGGATAAAGGAAAAAGGGTCTTGTATCTTGATGTCGATGCACACCACTGCGATGGTGTTCAGGATGCGTTTTATGCAAGAAATGATGTCATGGTCATTTCACTTCACGAGAGTGCTAAGACCTTGTTTCCCTGGACAGGATTAGAAAATGAAATCGGGGAAAGCCCGGGACTCGGTTTCAATGTGAATGTGCCTTTGCCTGTTGGTATATTTGATGAAGCATACATGACAGTCTTCTATAAGATCGTGTTGCCATTGATCAAGGCCTACAATCCGGACATTATGGTAATAGAGTTGGGAATGGATGCCCTTGCCGGTGATGCTTTGGCGCACCTTGGTCTGACAAATAATACTTATGTCGAAATAATTAATGAACTGCTGAGTTTCCATAAACCAATCCTGGCGACCGGGGGAGGAGGGTATGACATTGAAAAGACGGTCAGAGGATGGGCTCTTGCCTGGAAAACCTTATCTGGAGGGGGCGATGAACCTGATTTAAGTCTTGGTTTGGGTGGGGTCATGCTGCAAACTGAAGAATGGTCAGGAGGGCTTAGAGACAGGGTTTTACCGGTTCATGAAAAGCACCGCAGGTCGATAGATTCAGCAATCGAAGAAACAATGAATGCCGTAAAAAAGAATGTTTTTGGATATTATGGGATTGATGAATAGCCATGTAAAACTATGGTTAATTTATTATCAGCGGTCCGGCTGAGGAGAAGCCCTGTCGCATATTCGATCCTTAACAATATTATTAGGGAACTTTCGGACGGCAGCTATCTCGCTGAAATTTGATTTGAGTCAGCCCCAGCGAACAGATTTCCACGGCGGCAATGATCGCCTCTGCCTGTATGGGCTTAACTCAAAGGACAGGAAGCGTGTACGAAGTATGGTAC
>JASJGP010000105.1:0-9016 GCA_033791485.1 Desulfobacterales bacterium
GACGTACAAACAGGCCCGTGGGTTGCCATTGGTGCGATTGCAGCCGGTAAGGAGGCAGCGGAATCTATTATTAGATATATTGACGGGCAGGATATGGTCAAGGGGCGCGAACCGATTGTGAAGGATGATCCGGTTTATCGCCCGATTCCGAAAGATGAGTCACGTGCAGCCAGGGCAAAGATGCCTGAACTGCCGCTTAAACAGCGCAAAGGCAACTTCAAAGAGGTTGAGCTGGGTTATGCTGAAGCTGATGGACAGTCTGAGGCAAATCGATGCTTAAACTGCGGGTTTTGCTGTGAGTGTTTTCAATGTGTCGACGTATGCAAAGCTGAAGCTGTCACCATTGAGACTCATGCCGAGAAGGAAGAAACTGTATCAATAGATGTCGGCAGTGTTATCTTAGCACCTGGTTTTGAATCCTTTGATCCTTCAAAATTCGATACATATAACTACTCAAAACATTCTAATGTAATCACTTCCATTGAATTTGAACGGATTCTTTCTGCTACAGGACCCTTTCAGGGGCATCTTATCCGCCCATCTGACCGAAAGGAACCTAAAAAGATTGCATGGTTTCAATGCATAGGTTCAAGAGATTTAAACAGGTGTGACAATTCCTTTTGCAGCTCCGTTTGCTGCATGTATGCCATTAAAGAGGCGGTTGTCGCCAAAGAACATGCCGGCAGCGACCTTGATTGCACCATATTCTTTATGGATATGCGCACCCATGGCAAGGATTTTGAGAGATTTTATGAATCAGCCAGAGACCAGCATGGTGTCCGCTTTATCAGAAGCCGCGTACACACCATAGATCCTATTCGCAAAACCGATGACCTTACCGTTCGTTATATAGCTGAAAACGGAGAGCTTCAATCCGAAAACTTTGACCTGATTGTTTTATCAGTCGGCATGCAGACACCTGACGAAGTTATCGAACTTGCGAATAAACTTGATATTGAATTGACAGATGGCAATTTCTGTAAAACAGATTCCTTTGAACCTGTCACAACATCTAAGGAAGGAATTTATGTCTGCGGTGCCTTTCAGGGGCCCAAAGATATCCCCCAGTCAGTGGTTGATGCCAGTGCAGCAGCATCCGCAGCCGGTGAAATACTAAGTGATGCTCGAAATACCGTAACAAAAACTCCCGAAGTCATCCCCGAAACAGACATTACAGGCCAGCGTCCAAAAATAGGCATTTTTGTCTGCAAATGCGGAATTAATATAGCCGGTGTTGTCGATGTGCCGGCCGTAACTGAATATGCAGCCTCACTTCCTTATGTGGAATATGTTACAAATAACCTCTTTACCTGTTCCCAGGATACTCAGGACGTTATGACCCAGATTATCAAGGAGAAAGGGTTGAACCGGGTTGTGGTTGCTGCGTGTACGCCAAAAACCCATGAACCACTGTTCCAGGAAACCCTTATTAGTGCCGGTTTAAACAAGTATCTTTTTGAAATGTGTAACATCCGTAACCAGGATTCATGGGTGCATAAAGACAATCCTGATCTTGCCACTGAAAAAGCAAAGGATCTTGTCCGAATGTCTGTCGCAAAGGTTGCCCTTACGGAACCCCTTGAGGAGGCCGAAATCGCTGTCAATCAAACCGCCATGGTTTTAGGGGGCGGCATATCAGGAATGACGTCAGCCAGAAGCCTTGCCAGACAGGGATACGATACCCATATTATTGAAAAAGGCTCAAACCTTGGTGGACAGGCTTTAAATCTTTACCATACCTTTGATGGCCAAGACGTACAGAATAAGCTTTCAAAACTTGTCGATGAAATCATAAAAGATAAAAAGATTCATGTTCATCTAAATACTACTGTCACCGAAGTTGATGGATTTGTAGGCAATTTTAAATCGACCATCTCCAATAACGGCAGCCCGGAAGTTTTAGAGCACGGCATAGCTGTACTTGCAACCGGTGCAAAACAATTAGAGCCTGACGAATACAGTTACGGGAAAGATTCCAGGATCTTATCAAGCCTTGAGCTTGACAGAAAATTTATAGAAAATGATTCTCTGATCGATTCGCTGAATACAGCGGTATTTATCCAGTGTGTAGGGTCAAGAGAGCCTGACAGACCATACTGCAGCCGGGTTTGCTGCACACATTCCATTGAAAATGCACTTGAACTTAAAAAGCGAAACCCGGACATGAGCATCTTTATTCTTTACAGGGATATAAGAACATACGGTGAGCGCGAATACCTTTATAAAGAGGCAAGAGAAAAAGGAATTATCTTTATCAGGTACTCCCTTGAAAGCAAACCACAGGTAAAAGTTGCAAAAGATTCTGTTAAGGTTACGGTTTTAGATCATATTTTAGACCGGCCAATAGAAATTGACGCAGACTTGATAACGCTTGCTTCTGCTATTATTCCTAACCGGGATGAAAAACTTGCTAATTTTTTCAAAGTGTCGCTAAACAATGACGGATTTTTTATTGAAAGGCATGCCAAACTGGGGCCTTCTGATTTTGCAACAGACGGTGTCTTCCTTTGCGGCATGGCACATTATCCGAAACCAATAGATGAAGCCATTGCCCAGGGCAGAGCGGCCGCATCCCGTGCAATAACTCTTTTAGCCCAGGAAACAGTACATACCAGCGGAACAGTGGCTAAAACGGAGCAGCCCCTTTGCAGTTCGTGCGGAGTTTGCATTTCCATATGCCCGTATTCAGCACCTTCTTTTACCGAAGAAGGCCCATTTGCAGGCAAAGCGGAGATCAACCCGATTTTATGCAAAGGGTGCGGCCTGTGTGTGGCATCCTGCCGGTCAGGAGCCATTCATCTTAAAGGTTTTGATAACGACCAGATTTTTGCACAGATTTTTGCAATGAATGAAGCAGTGTAACGGGTTTGGCGTTACGAGTTTCGGGTTGTGAGGTACGGGTTACGAGAGAAAAGTGTTTTGAATATTGAATATCGAACAAGGAATATCGAACCGCAGAAGTAATGAAAAACACTTCGAAATTCAACATTCCTTGTTCGGTGTTCTGCGGTTCAATAATTGCTTAAGTTATAACTAATGAAGGTGTGATGAACTCGTAAAAAGTATAACCGATTGCTAAGTAGAAAGTTTCATATATCCCCGCTAAAAATCAGCGGGATAAAAAACCGCTGCAACGCAGTAGATGGGACTTTCTACGACGCCATCAAGGTATAAAGGAGAAATAGATGTCCGATTGGGAACCGAAAATCGTCGCATTTTTATGCAACTGGTGCAGCTACGCCGCTGCAGATCTTGCAGGTGTGGGCAGAATGCAATATCCACCGAACATCAGGGTCATCCGTATCCCCTGCACGGGAAGTATGAATCCCAAGTTTGCTCTGGCAGCCTTGCGGGAAGGTGCGGACGGAGTCTGGGTATCCGGGTGACATCCTGGAGAATGCCATTACCTGGAAGGTAATTACTACGCACGACGAAAGTTTGCACTCTTTCAAAACCTTATGGAACATATGGGAATTGAACCAGGCCGCATCCAGTTTTCATGGGTCTCCTCTGCTGAATCGACTAAATTTGTGCAGGTGGTAAATGAGGTCACAGAAGCGGTAAAGGCCCTTGGGCCGAATAATCATTTTATAATAAAAGAGGCTAAGGCGGCTTAACATGGTAGGATATATTGATAAAATAAGACAAATATCTAAAGGGCTTCTGGAAGACAAGAAAGTTGATATAATCATCGGTTTTAAAAAAGGAACAATGCCGATGATGAATGAACCCTGTTTAATAAAAAGTCCGAAGGATGTCGAAAAACTCGTATGGGACAGCAACTGCGGAATCAACCTGGCAAACTACCTGACCGACAGGAAGGAAAAAATAGGTGTTATTGCCAAGGGGTGTGACAGTCGAAACATTGTCACCCATATAATTGAAAACAAGATAAAAAGAGAGCAGCTTGTTATCATAGGGGTACCCTGCACTGGAATGATTGACAAGAACAGAATAACTTCCATGTTTGAGGGCGAAATCAAACAGGTCACCGAGCAAAACGGTAATGTTATCGTAAAGGGCGGGGGCTTTGAAGAAACCTTAAAAAAGAATGATGTTCTTCAACAAAACTGTTCTGTTTGTATCCATAGAAACCCTGTTATTTACGATGAACTTGTTGCAGACCTGGTTGAAGAACAAAAAGACGTGGATCGATATGAGGATGTACGAACAATCGAAGCCATGCCCTCTGAAGAGAAGTGGAATTATTTTGACGATCTTCTTTCAACCTGTACCCTGTGTTATGCATGCAGAAATGCGTGTCCGCTATGTTACTGCCCCACATGCTTCGTGGACGAGTCGAGGCCACAGTGGGTGGGGAAAAGCGATGCCTCAATAGACATAAGGACATTTCATTTCTTAAGAGCATACCATTGTGCCGGCAGGTGTACCGACTGCGGTGCCTGCGAACGTGCATGTCCGGTTGGCATAAACATGCGAACGTTCACCAGAAAGCTTGAAAAGGATTGTTTTGAGCAGTACGCTTGGGAAGCGGGCTTGTCCCTTGATGAACGCCCGCCCCTGGATACATTCAGGCCTGAAGATCCGGATGATTTTATAAAATAAGGATCATCTCCCAAAGAGTTGGTCGAATCCTCTTCTCCAACTAACTTAGAGAATGGGGAAGAGCTTAAAATAGTAATACACAAAATATAAAGCATTATAATAAAGGCAAAAGTATGAAAGTTATAAAAATTAACAAAAAAGACTGGGTCGGCGGACTTGAAAAATCAAGAAGTGCTTATCGGCTGGTCGGTCCCTTTAAGGAAAACGACAAAAAATTTCCTGTTTTTAAGGAGCTTGATAAAGGCCAGGAGCCGGATTTAACAACATTAAATACTGTTATTTCACCTAAATCGATTGCTTTTCCCCAGTCTGAAGTTATGTTTGAATATACTATGGACGAAAAGAGCGAAGATCGTAATTCGTTGAAAAGACCGAAAAAAAACTATTCTTCCTGTGCGGTCATCGGTATTCGTCCCTATGATGCAACGGCTTTTCTTCTGGTGAAGAAAAATTTTGATACAGCCGATTTCAGAGATCCTTACTGGTGTGATGCTTATGAAGCCTGTACATTTGTAGGCCTGGCAATAAACGATCCTGATAGTACGGACTTCAGTACCAGTACAAAATCAGGCCCCTTTGATGAAAGCGGTTTGGATGTGCTTTTAGTTGACATGAAAGACCACTTTCTGGCAAAAGTTATTACGGACAAAGGAGATGCTTATCTAACAGCCGCCGGCTGGACTACGGAAGCCGATACAGATGCTGCAATCAAGCAAATAGATGAAGTGAAAAATAAAGCGGAAGCTAAAATTTCATCAAAGATTGCCTTTGACAATATTGAAAAAAAATCGATCATGGAGCTTTATGAAGCCGATTTTTGGGATGATGTAGCCTTTGCCTGTATAAACTGCGGAACGTGCACATATCTTTGCCCAACCTGCTGGTGCTTTGACATTCAGGATGAAAATCATGGCGAATCGGGTAAACGGTTTAAAAACTGGGATAGCTGCATGTTTCCTTTATTTACGCATCACAGTTCCGGGCATAATCCCAGGGGGACCAAAACTATGCGGGTCCGCCAGCGATTCATGCATAAATTGAAATATTTTTTAGACAAGTATGAAGACGGAATTATGTGTGTCGGCTGTGGCCGCTGCATCCGTTTTTGCCCTGTAAATATTGATATTCGCAATGTTTGTGCCTTGATGAATTCATAACGGAGGAAAGCTGTGCAAAACCCATATTTGCCTTATCCTGTTCGCGTCGATGATATAGAGATTGCAACTGAGGATAAAAGTCTTAAAACCTTTAAATTTGTTTTTACAAACCCTGAAGACGAAGATAAATTCTCCTATAAAGCCGGTCAATTCGCTGAGCTTTCCGTTACCGGAATGGGTGAAATACCAATAGGAATTGCATCATCACCAGTGGAAAAGGGATTTGTCATGTTTACCGTTTTTAAGACCGGGAAGGTGACATCATATCTACATTCCATGAAAACCGGTGATATAATGGGCATACGAGGCCCTCTGGGAAACTGGTACCCCTGGGATGCTCTTCAAGGAAAAAACGTTGTTATTATAGGCGGCGGTTTTGCATTTACAACGCTACGTTCATCCATTGTTTACATGCTTCACCCTGATAACCGTAAAAAATTCAATGATATTAATGTTATATACGGTGCGCGTACTCCGGGCATGCTTCTTTACAAGGATGAACTTGCCGACTGGGAAGCACGCGATGACATCAATATGCATATTACTGTTGACGGCACCGATGATCCTGACTGGAAATACAATATCGGGTTTGTTCCGACTATTACCGAACAAAAGGCACCCCAGGGCGATGCGAATACCTATGCTATCGTTTGTGGGCCCCCGATTATGATTAAATTTACTCTGCCTGTTCTGGAAAAACTTGGCTATGCGAATGACCACATCATTATGTCACTTGAAAATCGTATGAAATGTGGTATAGGCATGTGTGGCAGATGTAACATCGGAAAAGAACTTGTATGCAAGGACGGTCCCGTTTTTACTCTGGACGAATTGAATAAAACACCAGGAGAATATTAGATCATTTTTTATGTTTTTTAATATTGACATTGTAAAACCAATAATATAAAAGGACAATCTTAAACGTAAAGAGAAGATTAAAGGCAGCAAGCCAAAAATAACGATTATAATAAAGGAGGATTATTAAATGCCGGAAGTTGAATTTGGAGGAAAAACATTTACTATAGATGAAGACGGATTCATAGATTCTTACGACAATTGGTGTGATGAATGGGTCCAATGGGTAAAAAAAGAAGAAGGGATTGAAGAACTGAATGAAGAACATCAAAAAGTTATTAAAGTTCTTCGCGAGTATTATGAGAAAAACGGAATTGCTCCAATGGTTCGGATCCTTTCCAAAGTTACCGGTTTCAAACTAAAACACATCTATGAGCTTTTCCCGTCAGGACCGGGTAAGGGAGCATGTAAGATGGCTGGTCTTCCGAAACCAACTGGTTGCGTGTAATTAAAAAAGTGATCAGGTTTATCAAATTTAAAAAAAGCCCTGCTTAAAAAGCAGGGCTTTTTTTGTTCGGAGGCGGGATGATTTTCACTGTAAAATCAAAATCAAGGACACAGCTTATTGATATTACATCCGAAATACAAAAAGCTGTCAGGTCTTCCGGTATTTCAGAAGGTCTTTGCATGCTTTATGTCCCGCATACGACTGCCGCAATTACTATCAATGAAAGTGCAGATCCAAGTGTTGCGTCCGACATTATGATGGTTTTAAATGAGGTTATTCCATGGAAAGCTGAATATCGTCACCTTGAAGGAAATTCGCCTGCTCACATAAAATCGACACTGGTCGGTGCTTCAGAAGTAATTGCGATTGAAAACGGCAGCCTTGTACTTGGCACGTGGCAGGGTATATTTTTTTGTGAATTTGACGGCCCGCGAACCAGAAGTGTACATATGCGACTGCTGAAAGGGGAGTTTGTTTAATGCCCCTGATAGATGATATCAACAGATCAATACTAAACAGAATCCAGTCTGATTTTCCCCTGACCCCGCGTCCCTATCTAACAATTGCCGAAGATCTAGATCTTTCGGAAGATGATGTCTTAAACCGTTTGCAACGTTTAAAAAAAGAAGGCTTTATCCGCAGAATCGGCGGTAACTTTGTTCCTGAAAAACTTGGGTTTATAAGCACGCTGTGTGCAGCCAGGGTTCCTGAAGATAAAATCGATTCATTTGCAGCAATTGTCAATCGATATCCCGGCGTTACTCATAATTACCAGCGTAATAATGAATTCAATATCTGGTTTACCTTTATTGCGCCTTCCATGGATGAAATTTATGAAAACCTGGATAGAATCCGTCTGGAAACCGGAATAAATGATATCATCAATCTACCTGCAACAAAAGTGTTTAAGATTAAGGCGCAGTTTAACTTGTAGTTTCTATTAATGTCAGTTGATAGCAGTCCATTGTTCATTGCAAGAATAAGGCTGATTTTTTTTCTTAAGATCATATCACTAAAGAAATTTACTTTTTATCACAGTAAATGCTTTATAATCAACTGACAACAAACAACGGCCAACATGCCAATATTAAAAAAATGAAAAGCATTCGTATTGCAGTAGTTATCTCCAATTCACCTGTAGGAAAAATCAGGCAAAATCTTGACGCATTGGCCGGGCGGGTAAAAGAAGCAAAAAAGAAAAACGCTGCAATAATTTGTTTTCCGGAAATGAATATTACCGGGTACAGCACCCGGAAAAAAATAGTCGATTCAGCACAATTTGTTCCGGATTCTGTAACAGGTGAGCTCGCAGAGCTGGCTGAAAAAGAAAATATTACCATCCTGGCAGGTCTTGCAGAAAAAGATAAAAAGGGCCGAATTTTCGCCGGGCATCTGGTTGTAACACCTCAGGGGCTTTCAGGTGTTTACAGGAAACTGCACATTGCGCCTCCGGAACAGAGAATATTTTCGCCGGGGAAGAATATTCCGCTGTTTGAAACCCATGGTGTCAGATTCGGGATACAGCTTTGCTATGACGCCCATTTCCCCGAACTGTCCACCCGCATGGCCATAGAGGGTGCAGATCTTATTTTCATCCCCCATGCATCCCCGCGAGGAACACCCGATGAAAAATTCAGTTCCTGGATGAGACACCTGACAGCTAGGGCTTATGACAATGGCCTGTTTATTGTTGCATGTAACCAGACCGGCGAAAATAAAAAAGGACTCAATTTTCCGGGTATCGCCCTGGTAATTGATCCGTCAGGAAATGTTATTGCTAAAGATGTAAGCGGGAAAGAAAATATGATTGTAGTTCATCTGAAAGCTGGTGATTTAGCGAAGGTAAGGAACCACAAGATGAGATTTTTTCTTCCGAACAGGAGACCGGATCTGCTCGATCTTACGACATCAATCAATCCGCAAAGGAAATAAATATGCCTAACCAAGGTGCATTATCAGGAATAAAAGTTCTGGATCTGTCACGCCTTTT
>JASJGP010000106.1:0-2951 GCA_033791485.1 Desulfobacterales bacterium
ATATCCCAAAGGGCTGGCGATGTAGCAGTCGAACCACCAGGACTTCCGTCACTTTGTGTTCTAGTGAAAGCTGTAGGAACACCATTTTTGAATGATATAGTACCGCCCGCAGTAGTAGGGCTGAGGGCGCTCCAAACATAGTCAGCACCAAGAACTGTATTCATACCAGGATAACCGCCAGCAGCAGGGTCACCAGCCCAGAGAGTAGCATCGTTTGTATAGCCTGCAGAGGATATTTTTGCATTCGCCCAACTCAGGTTTTCCCTTCCATTAAGTTCTGAAACAGCGGCTTCGAGTGCTCTAATCTTTGCATTTGACTCAAGATCAATATACCTTGGAACGGCGACTGCAGCCAGAATACCCAGAATGATCAAAACCGCAATAATTTCAACCAGAGTAAAACCCTCTTGATTTTTTAATAGTCTTTTTTTGTTCATGATAAATTCTCCTTTCCCTAAATCTTACCCTCATTAAATTTAAAAATTATATTTAAAAACCGTTAAAGAGGATTTTACGTACTATTTAATTTTCTATAACCGAAAACGTACTTTCTGAATGTGAATTGAAGACCTCTTTTTTGTTTTGGTGCAAATATTTAATGCAGAATTTGTGCCAAAAGACGCCCAAAACGACTAAATAACTACTAAACATAATAAACAACTGTATAGTCAATACGTTATAAAATTAATAAAATGATCAGCGCGGCTTTAAATTTTTCTTAGATATAGATGTAATCTACATAAAATGTAGATTGCATATTAAATGTTGTCATTTTTGATGTTTTTTACGTCAATATTATGCTTTTTTATCCTGTGCCAAAGGCTCCTTTGATTGATACCTAAAAGCTCTGTGGCTCTTATCTGAACACCCCCTGTTTTTCTTAGCGCCTCGATGATCATACCTTTTTCTATTTCATTGAGCCTATGGTCTAATGGTGCATTGATGGGAAGAGGCGGAAGATCTTCACCATTTTTAACAAACACACCGGTTATTGATGGCGGCAGGTGTTCGGGTTCAATAAAATCTCCATCACAGATCACAGCGGCACGTTCAATTGTGTTCTGAAGCTCTCTTATATTGCCGGGCCATGAATTTGCTATCAGCATTTGCAGGGCTGTTGATGAAATATCAAGCGGTTTTGGATATTTTTCGAGAAGGTTATCCACTAAAAGTGGGATATCTTCCTTTCTTTCCCTTAAAGGGGGAAGGTGGAGCGAAAATACATTTAAGCGATAAAAGAGATCTTCCCGGAAACTTCCTTCTTTTACCATTTGTTCAAGATTTTGATTGGTGGATGCAATAAAACGAACATCTACTTTCATTGTACTGGTGCCGCCTACACGGTAAAATTCCCTCTCCTGGATCACACGAAGAATTTTGGCCTGTAGGTTAAAGGGCATATCACCGACTTCATCAAGAAAAAATGTGCCCCCATTTGCCATATCGAATTTTCCACGCTTAGAAGTTGTAGCCCCTGTAAAAGCCCCTTTTTCATGTCCGAAAAGTTCGCTTTCTAAAAGTTCTTCCGGTATGGCCGCACAATTCAGCTTAATAAAAGGTTTGTCTTTACGAAGGCTTTGTTCATAGATGCTTGTTGCTACCAGCTCCTTTCCTGTTCCGCTTTCACCAAGTATAAGGACGGTAGAATCGGTAGGTGCAACTTTCATAATCAGGCTTAAAAGACTTCGCATGGCAAGGCTCTCGCCAATAATTTCAGGGAAATAATGTCTGGCGTCTATTCTGCTTAGTACACTTGTAATCTGATTAAAAACATTCGTGAACTTTTGAATTTGATCGAGTGAACTATCGCTTTCTTTCTGATTTTCTGTACTCGAAATGTTGGGGAGGTTCTTTGCTTTTTCAACAAACTGTTCCACAGGTTTCAGCATAAGACGAAGAAGCATAAATCCGGATAGAGAAGCAAAAAATCCGACTAAAGCAGTCGCCCAGAAAACAGGATTTTTAAAACCAATGCCATGAATAAGATCGTATCTTGTCAGGCTGTATGCAACAATTGCTGCAAGGATTGTAAAACCAGCATATATAAAAGGAATGATAATATAAAGGCTGATGTGATAACGCGGGTGCTTTTGGAAGTTTATGATAAATTTTGAAATCATGGTTTTTCAGGCCTATTTAACCATTGTCGTCAAATCCCACATTGGCAGGAAAATGGCCAGGGCAAAAAAGCCGATAACAGCGGCAAGACCGACTGTCAGCATGGGCCCGATGGCTTCGGACATTTTCTTCATGGAGTATTCGACCTCGGTGTCATAATGGGAGGCTGCTTCCTGAAGCATGTCTTGAAGATTTCCGGTTTCCTCCCCTATTGCAACCATATTAATCACCATGGGCGTAAAATATTTTGCCGCCATTAAAGGCCCGGCAATACCTCTTCCTTCTTCCAGACGGTTTTTAATTCCTTCCAGTTCGCGGGAAACAGCAGCATTGCCAATGGTTCCGGCTAAAATGTCCATGGAATCAAGGATATCTACTCCACTTGAATGGAGTATTGCAAATATACTGGCAAAGCGTGAAATAGCGGCCTTTAGTAATAACTGGCCGACTATCGGCACTTTCAAAAGTAAAGAATCCTTCAGGAACTGTCCCTGTTTGGTTTTTAAAAATAGGACAAGAAGCGTAGCAAAAATAAATATGCTGCCAATAATAAGGAGCCAGTAATTTATCATATATTGGTACAAGGCCATGCATATTTTTGTGGGCAGGGGAAGCTTTAAGCCCGCACTTGAAAAAATACTGACGAATTTTGGGATAACAAAAGTCAAGAGAACGATAAAGGCGATTACCAGAAAAGAAACTACAATAATCGGATACTGAAGGGCTGATTTAATATCGGATTTGACCTTATATTCATGCTCGATGATATAAGTCAGCCGGTCCAGAATTTCTGGAAGGGCCCCACTGGCTTCACCTGCTTCCACCATACTGCA
>JASJGP010000107.1:0-4073 GCA_033791485.1 Desulfobacterales bacterium
CTTGTTGTTTCCGAAGAACGGTCCGAAGTCTCTACAGTGACAGCCGGCGAAATCAGAACCTGGGAGAAGCAGGAACTTTTAGCTGAAAAACTTAAAGATTGGCTTGGTATTACGGAAAGTCCTTCTGTTACACCAAAAGAAATTTTAAAAGGGGCTTTTGTCAAAAACTGGAGGGCGAAACTTGGAGCGCTGGCCATGGTATCAATGGCATGGCTGATTCTTGCAAGTCAGCAGGAAGTTAAAATCAGTATTACCGCTCCGGTAAAGCATGTTAATATTCCTTCTGAACTTGTTTTGGGAGAACACTCTGCTAAATCAGTCAGCCTTGCCCTTTCCGGAAGCAGGAACAGCATAAAGTCACTTAAGGACCAGGGCGTCCGGGTTTATGTAGATCTTGAAAATTTATCTTCAGGTACTCACCAGGTCAGGCTGTCTGCAAAAAATATTGATTTGCCTCTGGGTGTGAATGTTAATAATGTATCACCTAAAGATATCAGGGTTATTTTAAATCGCGAAGATAAGAGAATTCGCTAAGGGTGTTATCTATGCGATGCCGATGAATTCAAAATTCAGCTTTGATTGAAACCTTTCAATTCTTACGAAGATTTCCTTTAACATTTTCTGTTCAATATGGGTTAATGTTTTCGGTTTTATATAGTTATCCGGCTCAGCCTTTTCATCAATTATTGCGGTGATCTGCCGTACGAACCTTTGCTGCAGAAGAAAACTGTATGCCCTTTCAAGTTCTTCATATTCCTGCCTGGATAGAATCTTTTTAATGTATAGCTGGCGGATTCTTTCAAAAGTGTTTGTTTCCTCAATTTTGTTTTTCAGGGCATAAATTCTCGCAAAATCGACTATGGGTGTCATGGCGCTTTTAATGTCGAAAGCATCGCGGTGTTTTCCTTTTGATTCAACGACAAAATTTCTAAAAAAGCCTATGGGCGGTTTAAAGTACAGGGCGTTTTCAGTAAGATGGCGAAAAAATCCCGACCATCCTCCCAAGGAGTCAAAAAGATGCCGGCGTAGCGAATCGATTAGGTCCGTACTCCCGTAACCTGGGCGAAAATCAAAAAAGATGCTGGCCTGGAGCAGGTCTTCAGCTTCGGCAGCATGAATCCAGCTTGAAAAATATTTTTTCCACCTCGAAAGCGGTTGGCACCATTTGGGATTTTGGGCCATCACATCACCCTTGCAAAATGCATATCCAGCCTGGTCGAGGAGAGTGCATACTTTTTTCCCGAACTTCAGAAAATAGTTATTTACTCCGGATTCGTCTTTCTTTGGAACATCTTCATAAATAATAGCATTATCCTGGTCGGTTTTCAGAGTCTGCTCTCTTCTGCCCTCACTTCCTAAAATCATGAATACAAACTCGGCAGGGGGCGGTCCAAGCTCATCTATTGTATACTTTATCAGTTTGTTTAGGATGGTATCGGAAACCGTGGTTATAAACCTGGTTAAGTTTTCCGCCTTCGCTCCGCCGGTTATCAGGCTCCTGATCTGTTTGGGGAGTTTGTTATACCTGTCGATGATTTCTGTCATACTGTCAGCCGCAGAGATTTCCCGGATAAGGAAAACAGGAGATTGGCCCTGGGCTGTCAGCAGGTCGCGATTGGTAAGAATCCCTGTTACCTTTTTACTGGAATCCGTAACAGCAAGATGCCGGATATTTTTTTGCATCATCAACATCAGTGCTTCGAAAATAAGTGCCTGGTCAGGAATGGTGCGTACGGGAGAAGACATGATATCTGAAACCGGCCGGGAAATATCATATCCGGTTGCAATAACTTTTTTTGTCAGGTCTTTTTCAGTTAGTACTCCTGTGCATTCTCCATCCGGCGTATTGATAAAAAGAGAACTGATTCTTTCACGACTCATCATTCCGGCCGCATCCTGAATCGATAAATTTATATCACCAAAAACAGGCTTTTTCATGTTAATACTTGAAACCGCGCGGTTGAAAAACTGCAAACCCCCTTCTTCAGGTTGCATTGTCTTTGCAATAATGGAAGCATACGATTTTTCAAGCATCCGTTTCCCGAAAATATCAGTAAAATATTCGGAAAACGCTTCGTAGCGTGAGCAGATATCTAAAAAGACCTTTTTGGGCATAAGATAAAAATGCGATTTTTCATTAACACGAAAGGTGCGCACCGAGATACCGTCGTTTACAAGCATGGATATTCCGCCGTATATGTCTCCTTCGTTTAACATTTCACTCATGGTCTTTTCATGATTTTCTTCATAATATCTTTCTGCCGAACCTTTTTGGAGGATGTATAGATATCCTACCCTGGATCGTTCCTGAACGAATAAAACCGTATCCGCAGGATGCTGTACCATGGTGAGCTTTGCAGCTGCCTGTTCAATCGCCTCTTCGGGAAGAAAGGAAAATGGATTTATACTGAAAAGAAAATGTTTAGCCTGGCCGATTGAAATAATCGAGCCTAAAGAGTCATCAAAAATGTGGTTGCTGAAGTTTTTAACAAAATATTCGTAAAAGGATTTGTTATGGGTGCAGTAATCCAGAAAATCCTCTTTGGGAATCATATAGCCGGAGCAATCCTTGTCAACTATGACTGTTCTTAAGGAGATTGCTCCGTTCATCAAAATTGTAATTCCTCCAAACACTTCTCCTGGCTTAATATGGCCTATCAGTTTTTTTTCTCCCTGTTTTTCATCGTAAAGAGAAAGTGAGCCTTTTTCCACGACAAAGATACTGTCTATCTTTGTCGTGTTTTGAACTGCAAAAAGAGTATCTTTAGGATAGCTTTTGAAAGACGTCTTATCAGAAATTTTTTTTAATTCACTTTTTGGCAGAAAAGAAAAGTGGGGCATACCTGACAGATATTTAAAAGCTCGCTCATTCATTGTTTCACCTTAAAGGCTCGCGTAAAAATAAGTTCGCAATTTCAGGTGTTGAGGGGCCTGGCTGCGCTTGCCCGCCGTTTCTCTGGAGGGTTGCCAGTCGGTTAATTTCAAACGGATTGTTTGTTCGTTTTTAACAACTATCATTGCTGACAAAAACAGTCAACAACAACAAAGGGGCAATACCCTGTGGGTATTGCCCCTTATTAAAATTAAACAACTATATTTTCTAGCTGCAGCAGGAACCGGTTGTAGAGCAGCTTGAACAGCTTGAATTAAAATCTATATTGCTGGAAAGCTTAAAGCCATAAGATGTAAAATCAATTTTTACAGGTTTTGCTTTTTCCATGAAATCCTTATCAGCAATATATTTGTATCCTTCAATTTCATAAGCTTCATCACTATCTTTTGGCTCATCCAGAGCCATTGCCAGAGAAGGACCACCTCAACCCCCTTCGTTCAAAAAAATCCGTATGGGGGAAATTTCTTTTCCGTTAAAATACTCGGCTATCTGTTTTGTAGCCGATTCTGTTACCTCAATCATTCCATCCTCCTTTTTTATGATAAACCCTCCATCATGCAGGCTATCTTTTAATTATTTGATTTTCATTAAAGGTAATAATGTGCGCAGGGTTTGTCAATAAAGAAAATACACAGTTTTTACACTTTCGACAGGTAAGCTTCATAAACTTTCATATTTTCTGCGGAAAAAAGGATAAATATAACCTTTTTAATTGATCTGCTTTTAGTAAGAAAACGGCATGTTGTATCAACTGAAATCCGGCATGCATTTTTTACGGGATAGCCATATATCCCGCAACTTATAGCTGGAAAGGCAATAGATTTAACATTATGATCTGCCGCAAGCTTCAGACTGTTTAGGTAGCATTGTGTCAACAGACGGCTGTCTTTAGGTTTTCCGCTGTAAACCGGGCCAACCGTGTGGATAACATGCCTGGCAAAAAGATTATAGCCACCCGTTATCCTTGCCTCTCCTGTTGGACAGCCCCCAATAGTCCTGCATTCCGCCAGCAGCTCAGGCCCTGCCGCCCTGTGGATTGCCCCATCAACACCGCCACCTCCCAGGAGAGAATTGTTTGCGGCATTAACAATGGCATCGACCTTTAGTTTTGTGATATCTCCTTGTTTAACCTCTATTTTATTTAAAATATCTTTTTTCATATGCTCTCCTGAAATTTTTT
>JASJGP010000108.1:0-3980 GCA_033791485.1 Desulfobacterales bacterium
TATGGCTTCAAGAAAAGGAAGGCTTTCTATGTCGCCTATAGTACCGCCTATTTCAACGATAACAATATCTATCCCGTCCGCCACAAGTTTTATGCTGTTTATGATTTCGTCGGTGATATGTGGAATAACCTGTACAGTGCCTCCCAGGTAATCGCCCCTTCGCTCTTTGCTGATAACGGAATGGTAAATTTTTCCTGTGGTAAAGTTGTTGTCTTTGCCCAGTTTTGCGGTTGTAAACCGTTCATAATGACCAAGATCCAGATCGGTTTCAGAACCGTCATCAGTCACAAAAACTTCTCCATGTTGAAAAGGATTCATGGTTCCAGGATCGACATTAATGTACGGATCAAGCTTCTGAATCGTAACGGTAAGACCCCGGCTTTCTAAAAGCGCTCCTATGGATGCCGAAGCAAGCCCTTTGCCAAGGGATGAAACGACTCCCCCTGTTACAAAGATGAATTTTGTAGAATCACTCATAAATTTTTTTAAACTCCTCAATCATTTTCTGAACTTCGCCAAGTTCACCGGGTTGAGCTTGTTTTGGTAGACCCTGTGAATCCATTGTATCCTTAGGTGTATCCTTAGGATAAGTTGATTTTAGACGATTAATATCAAACAGTCCTGCGGAAAAGCCGGGAACAACTTTAATTTCGTCAACCTCAATCAAACGAATCAGGTTGTCATCCTGATAAAACTCTATGTGCATAGGATACCATATTTTCCTTATCTTTCGCCATTTAAAATATCTTACTTCCAGAGAATCCCGACGGTCACCGGGTTTATTGCTGTTTATTATCCAGCGAAAAGGTCTGAATGTATCTTTATGTAACCATATCTGGGATGCCGTTTCATCCGGGTATTGTGCACCAAGGACATATACCGGTTTGTTCTGAAAACGTCCGAAACTTGAAACCGAGACGTCTATGCCTAAGTGGGCAAGCCTTTGCAAAAGCGCAGACCTGGAATTGTAAAGGATAATATCCTTGTATCGATCAAAAAGGGTTTCATGACCGGCAACTGTTTTTTCGTCTATAACGGTCAGAGATCTTCCTTTTGAAACAACGTGAATTCTTTTACTGTTTTTGGAAACTATATCCGAACGAAATTTTTCAGGAAAGATATACTTTAAGGTTTCTTTAAGTTCAATTGAGCCTTCTTTGAAACTGTCATCATAAAACACCAGTTTTTGTGATACAAAAAGACTCTCGGCCTTTCCATGTTTTTGGGTCATCAATTCAAGCAGGTGTGGACCGGATAAAACATATGCGTCCGCACTTAGACAAAGCGATCCCAAAGTTACAAGGTTTATGAAAACAATAATCGATCTTCTTAAAATCCTGTGCATTTTTTTCTGTTTCCTCTATCAGATCTAATCACACAAAATCATGAATCTTTGAGGCTTGGATGCATGTCTTTTTAAGCCTTCCAGCTTCCTGGCTTCATAGCCTCCAAGCTTTTAGAATATTGAATCCGGAAACAAGGCTCCATTTCCTAGGTCTTCTTCAATCCTTATTAGCTGGTTATACTTTGCAACCCTGTCACTTCGGGACATGGAGCCTGTTTTTATCTGCCCACCGTTTACACCAACTACAAGGTCTGCAATAAAGGCATCTTCCGTTTCGCCTGATCTGTGAGATATGACGGTGGTATAACCTGCATTGTTGGCCATATCAATTGCATCAAGGGTTTCGGTAACCGACCCTATTTGATTTAACTTGATGAGTATAGAATTGGCTATCCCTTTTTCAATACCCGTTTTAAATATTTTTGGGTTGGTTACAAAGATATCATCACCTACAATCTGTATCGATCCATCCAGACGGTCGGTCATGATTTTCCAGCCATCCCAGTCATCTTCGGCAAGACCATCTTCAATGGAAAGAATAGGATACTTTTCAATTAGATCTTCATAATAGTCGATCATCTGCGATGATGTCAGTTCTTTCTTTTCCGAGCTTAAAATATACTTTCCTTTTTTGTAAAACTCGTTTGCGGCTGCATCTATGGCAATGCCGATATCATTTCCTGGTTTGTAACCCGCAGATCTAATGGCACTTATGATAAGTTTGATGGCTTCTTCGTTGGACTTAAGGTTGGGAGCAAACCCGCCTTCGTCACCCACGGCAGTATTTAAGCCTTTTTCTTTCAATATCTTTTTTAATGTATGAAAGGTTTCAGCTCCCATCTGTACAGCCTGAGAAATGCTCTTTGCACCAAAGGGGAGGATCATAAATTCCTGGATATCGAGATTGTTTGCAGCATGTGCTCCACCGTTTATTACGTTCATCATTGGAAGGGGAAGGCACCTTGCATTTATACCTCCAAGGTACCTGTAAAGGGGAAGTCCGAAAGCAGATGCCGCGGCTCTGGCGGCAGCCATTGAAACGCCAAGAATTGCATTTGCTCCCAGTTTAGCCTTGTTGGGAGTGCCGTCCAGCTCAATCATACATGTGTCAAGTCCCTTTTGATCCGAAGCATCCATACCTCGCACCACAGGAAATATTTCTTCCATCACGTTTTTCAACGCGCCCCTAACACCTTTTCCACCATAGCGTTTTGACCGCTTATCGCGAAGCTCCAGGGCTTCACGTTTTCCTGTGGAAGCACCGGAAGGAACTGCCGCTCTACCGACAGCGCCACAGGCAACGATTACATCTACTTCAACTGTAGGATTTCCCCTGGAGTCCAATATTTCTCTTGCTTTTATATCAATAATTTCAGTCATTGATCCCCCTTTTGGATTGATGCTTGTTAAGCTGAACTACAAACAACTCAAAACTTGACAAATAAAGTAGAAATGTTACTCTTGTTAGGGTTGTATGTCAAGTATTTGGATAATCTTAAAACATTATTTTTAAACTGTTTTTCAAACCGTTATGAAGACTAATAATCTCTATTCTAATGCTCATCTTTTCGTCGCAGCCGTCAGGATTTGGGAACATCGGAAATCTGCCCCTCCTTCAATTGACGATGTCTGCAGGTCTATATCTTTTTCTCTGGAACGTGGAAATTTTATCTGCAAGCAGCTTAAAGAAATGGAAATTATAGAAGCTGTTGAAGGTCCATACGGAGTGAGGCTATCCGTCAAAAACCACATAAAAATTGAAGATATTCCAAAGGAAGAAAAGGAAAGCGCTCTTGAAGAGGAACTTGCAAAATTTAAAGAAACACAAAAATCTTTTGCTAACAAAATAGAGTCGTTTACGGCAAAACAAAAGGAAAAGAAAAAAAGCCTTTTTGATGAAGTAGAAAAAAAATTAAAAAAAGAACTCGACAAGAAATGATAGTCTCAAGTTTGATTCTATAATAAAAAGTCTTTAAGCGCCTGATGGTGTCGTAAAGGCTCATGTACAAGGCGTAGCGGTTTTTCAGGGACGAGACTATACGATATAGTATGTCGAATTCCTGAAAAAATGCTACAACGCAGTAGGTGAGCCTTTACGACGCCATCAGGTATCCAGCAGTGATTTGCCTGTCATTAGCTCAGGTTTGTCAATGCCCATTATATGAAGAATAGTGGGAGCAATATCGCACAGGCTGCCGTGTTTTAGGCTGGAGCCACGACGGTTATCATCTACAAGGATAAACGGGACAGGATTAAGGGTGTGGGCTGTATAAGGGTGTCCGTTATCGGCTGTCATTTGCTCAGCATTTCCATGATCAGCAGTAACCAGGACAACACCGCCCTGGGTCTTCACTTCATTAACGATTTGTTTAACACATTCATCGACGGTTTCAGCCGCCTTGATCGCAGCATCAAGAATGCCGGTATGTCCTACCATGTCCATGTTGGCAAAATTTAGCATCAGCGCATCATACTTTTTTGATTTTAACCTCAGGAGAACCTCTTTGGTAACCAGGTAGGCACTCATTTCCGGTTTCAGATCGTAAGTGGAAACCTCACGAGGCGATGGAATCAGGCACCGATCTTCCAAAGGAAATGGTTTTTCTTCCCCCCCGTTAAAAAAGTATGTGACATG
>JASJGP010000109.1:0-2620 GCA_033791485.1 Desulfobacterales bacterium
GGAGAAGACACCCAGTTTGACGAATCAGCAGGGGCTCTTTTTATCACAGACTCCAAACTTATCCTTGCCACAGATTCGCGCTATGAGTTACAGGCGAAAAGCGAAGCGCCCTTTTTTAAGATAGTCTGCTATAAAGAAGGACTGTCAAAAGATCTCCCGAAGATAGCAGATATGCTGGGCACAAAAAGACTCGGCTTTGAAAGCGTGAGGATGTCCTATATGCAATACAGTAAAATGGCCGGAGAACTGAAGTCCGCAGGAATGCAGGTGGAGCTTGTTCCTACCGAAGATATGGTGGAAAATTTGCGGCTGATAAAAGATGAAAGCGAAATCGATACATTAAAAAAAGCTCTTTTAATTGCTGAATCTGCTTTCAAGCATATCAAAAGCACCATTAAACCCGGCATGACGGAAAGACAGCTCGCATGGTTGATGGAAAAAGAGATGCGTGAAGCAGGCGCCCAATCATTATCCTTCTCCACTATTGTCGCATCAGGACCAAACAGCGCACTTCCGCACGCCATTCCTTCAGACAGAAAAATTAAAGCCGGTGAACCGATTCTTTTTGACTGGGGTGCAAGACTGGACGGTTATTGCAGTGATATATCAAGAACGGTTATTATCGGCCCGCCGGATGAAACATTTCAAAAAGTTTTTACAACTGTACTTGACGCCCAGCGAATGGCAACAGATGCGATTAGGCCCGGTATGAGCTCAAAAGCTGTGGACAAAATCGCCCGTGATCACATTGAAAAATCCGGGTTTAAAGGAAAATTCGGCCATGGCCTGGGACACGGCACCGGCCTTTCGGTACATGAACATCCGAGACTGAGCCCTTTAAAAGATACAACCCTTGAAACCGGCATGGTGTTTACTGTTGAACCCGGAATTTATATTCAAGGCTGGGGCGGAATCAGGCTTGAAAATATGGTTGTAGTCAGAGATGATGGCGTTGAAGTGCTGAACCAAATAGACCCTGCTGATTTTTTAATCGGGATATGACCGACCATGCCTGAACTTGACACCCTGACAGACCAGTATTTAAATTACCTTCTCGTAGAAAAAGGTCTGTCTTCTAAAACACTGGATTCATACGGTAGCGACATGGCCATGTATCTGTCATTTCTTGTGGAAAATAAAATTAATAATATTGCAGATGCCGACACACCTGTGATTTTAAAACACTTGATCTCCATGAGGGATGCGGGCCTCGGGGCCAGGTCACGGGCAAGGCATCTTGTAACCATCCGTGGATTTTATCGGTTTCTGGTACAGGAAAAACGACTGAAGCATGATCCAACGCGACTGATTGATCTTCCTAAAAGCGGTCTCAAGCTTCCGGACGTCCTATCTGTAGAAGAGGTCAAACTTCTTTTGAGCACTCCAGATGTAAAAACACCAGCCGGGTCCAGGGATGCAGCTATGATTGAACTTCTCTATGCAGCCGGTTTGAGAGTTTCTGAATTAATAAATCTTAAGCTCCAGGATGTAAACCTGGAAGCCGGTTTTGTCAGGGTATTCGGTAAGGGATCAAAAGAAAGAGTGGTCCCCATCGGCCTTTTTGCCAAACAGAGAATCGATGACTACCTTAAAACTGCCAGACCTTTGATTTTAAAAAATATCCCCAGCAGGTATCTTTTTGTCGCCCGTGCAGGAAAACCTATGACGCGTCAGGGTTTCTGGAAACTTATAAAACGCTATGCTCTAAAGGCGGGCTTTAATAAAAGAATCACTCCTCACAGTTTGCGTCACTCCTTTGCCAGTCATCTCCTTGAAGGTGGCGCGGATTTAAGAGCTGTTCAGCTCATGCTCGGTCATGTTGACATTTCTACAACCCAGATATATACACATGTCGCCCGTGAGCACCTGAAAAAAATACATAAAAAATTTCACCCAAGAGGATAACTGTGTTAAAGGACCGCTTCGCTTGATGAAAAAGAGCGAGCACTTAGTACATATATTCTTAAATACGATTACGTATAATATTTTATTTTCACCGCTGAGCCGCAAAGCACGCAAAGAATTTTATTTATTGCTTTCCGCTGAGAGGACGGAAAGCAAAAAGGTTTCATCCCTACGGTAAAAATAATTTGGTATAAAAACATATAATTTTAACAATATAAACACTGATTGATTTTCCTTTGCCGTCCTCTCAACGAAAAAGAAAAAACTTTAAACTCTGCGTGCTCTGCGTCTTGAGCGAAGCGAGCGGTAAAAGAAATCTATATAAAATACGTTATTTAATTAACGAATTAGAACACTTAGTAATGATTTGCAACCGTAAACGGTTACATTTTATTTAATATAGGAGCCTATACCCTTGAAAAATAAGAATATAAATGGATGGTGGACGAAAGGTGATTTTAGCCCTGAAATCGGTGATCATGCAATCAAAGCCGCAATTGCCGATGTTGCTCATCCGGTGTATCTTATTAATAAAGATGATCGCCTTGCGGTAGCCAAAGATGGGACTGCTACAATCGGCGATGTAATTCCATCCATACAGCCTGAAAAATCCTCTGGTTTTCCCCTTTATGCTTATGCACCTCCGCTGCTGCCTGAAAACCTGGGTGACAAATATTTTAAAAAATCACATCATCTTCGCTATGCCTATGTTGCG
>JASJGP010000110.1:0-3410 GCA_033791485.1 Desulfobacterales bacterium
TAGACAGTCTTGTAAAAAGCCGAATTTACCACAGAGAACACTGAGTTCACAGAGATAACTAATTAATAAAACTAAATATTCTCTGTGTTCTCTGTGAGCTCAGTAGTGAAAAATGTCTTTGAATAAACGCCGGATGGCCAAGCAAAAAGGTTCATATACAAGGCGTAGCGGTTTTTCAGGAACGAGACTATACATTATAGTATGTCGAGTTCCTGAAAAATCGCTACAACGCAGTAGATGAGCCTTTTTACTTGGCCATCAAGATTGTTTTTTTTATGCGGTACCTAAACTTATCCCGGGTAAGCCCGAGAAGGCTTGCAGCTCTGCTCTCATTGCCGTCAGCCATTTTAAGAGCAGCATCAAAATAGTATTTTTCAATAGAGTTAAGAATTGAAGTAAAATCTATACCTGAAGCAGACAGTGGAGGGATAACCGGCATGTCATCCGGCTTTATGTCTGGTTCATCCAGATGAATTTTTTTTAACTCAAGATTTTCCGCCTTTAACACCGGCCCATCCGACATTAGAACCGCCCGTTCAACAATATTCTTCAACTCTCGGACATTACCGGTCCAGTGATAATTCTGTAAAGCAACTTCAGCATCCGGGGAAATATATGTGAAAGTCTTTCCGAATTTCCGACCGAACTCCAGAAGAAAGTTTTGCGCAATGGGAATAATATCATCAGGCCGCTGGTTCAAAGAAGGAATCTCTATCTTAACAACTGCCAGACGGTAATATAAATCCTCTCTGAATTCGCCGTCTTCGATCATTTTAGACAGATCCCTGTTGGTAGCGGAAACAATCCTGGGTCGCACTCGGTGTTTCTCCGTTCCGCCGACACGATAATACTCACCCTCTTCAAGAAAACGCAGGAGTTTTGCCTGGGCAGCCATACTCAAGTCTCCCACTTCATCAAGAAAAAGGGTGCCATCTGCGGCTTTTTCGACAAGACCCATTTTCCCGGAAGCATCAGCCCCGCTAAAAGCACCTTTTTCATAGCCAAAAAGTTCACTTTCAATAAGCTCTTTTGGTATTGCCGCACAGTTTACACTGACTATTTGGCCTTTGAAATGAGGGCTTCTGTAATGTATCGCTTTTGCTATCAGTTCTTTGCCTGTGCCTGTTTCTCCGACAATAAGGATTGAAGTATCCGAACTTTCTGCAACCCTTTTTACGATTTCCATAATATCGGAGATCGCATCGCTCTCGCTTATGAAGCAGGGTAGGTTCTCTTTGAGATATTTTTCATGAAGCATCTGGATCTCTTTTCGCATTGAGATCGTTTCAAGAGCGACCCGAACATGTGCTATTAAAGAATCCATCTTAAGCGGCTTTACCACGTAATCATAGGCTCCGAGTTTCATCGCGCTGATCACTGTTTCTACATCCTCATAAGCAGTAATCATGATGACTATTATTTCCGGATGCTTTTCTTTAATTATCTTAAGCGCTTCGACTCCGCTCATACCAGGCAGGCCGATATCAAGAAGAATCAGATCAGGAGCATCGTTTTCCAATGCATCGATAACCGCCTCAGCTGAAGCAAATGCCTGAACCTGGTATTCTCTTTTCAACGCAAGGGTGACACCTTCTCTTGCAACCCCCTCATCGTCAACAACAAAAACAGAGTAATTCGTCATCTCGGGCCCATCCTTTTCTCAATCGGAAGTTCGATACGAAACTCGGCACCGTCCCATTCGCTCGTGCCCACACTGATCGTTCCGCCATGGTCGGCAATAATTCTCTGGGCAAGGCTCAGCCCGATACCGGACCCATCAGTGTGTGTTGTAAAAAATGGATCAAAAATTCTCTCTCTTAGCTTCAAGGGCACACCGGGTCCGGAATCGGCAACACGTATAAAAAGACTTTGATTTTCAAAATAAGATGTAACCTTTATCATTTTTTTATCATCTTTTTCCTTCATTATTTGAGTTGCATTATTAATCAGGTTTAAAATTACCTGTTCCATTAAGTGTGCATCTCCATAACACTCCGGCAGATTATCAGCCAGAGATGTTTCTATTTTGATACCTTTTTTACGCAAGGTAGCCGTGGAAAGCTTAATGGCTTCCGATAAAGAATGATTCAGGTTTATCTTAACCATTTTAGGGGTGCCGGGCCTTGAAAAATCGAGAACCCTTTTGACAACAGACTCAATTTTATTGGACGCGGTCTGGATTTGCCCTGCTATATTTTTTATCATTTTAATGCTGTCAGGACTAAAGGTATCAGCATCGCAAAGATCTTCCATGGTGTACAAATAGGAATTAATACCGGTCAGCGGGTTTCTTATTTCATGTGCAATTCCAGCAGCAACCCGACCCAGTGAGGCCATTTTGTGTTTTATCATGACCAGGTACTCCAACTCCTTAGCCCTGCTAACATCCATCATATTAACCAGTATTGATTCCTTGCCAAGATAATTGAATGCACTCGCATGGCACTGTACCCATTTTATATCTACCTGGTCCTTGAATTTACATGAGGGACTGAACCTGAAATCTGTCTCGACCATTTGTACTTTACCGGAAAGAATGCCTTTATATAACCTTTTAACTTTAGACATATCATCTGGATGGAGAAATTCGAAATTAGTGATTTCAAATGAATCAGGTAATTTCCCCAATAAGTTACTTTGCTCTTTATTCTTATAAACAATTTTATTGTCCTGTATAATGCAAATTCCGATCAATGAATTTTCAACCAGATTACGGAATCTCTCCTCGCTTTCCCGCAGTGCAACTTCGGACTCTTTACGCTTGTCTCTAAGCCTTTTATTCTCAAGAGCATTTTCTGTTGTTTTTAATAATTCCTGTTGCTCAAAAGGCTTTCGAATATAATCATAGGCTCCTTTTCTTAACGCCTTTATTGCTGATTCTATAGAAGCAAAACCGGTTATTATGATTACTATAGATTCAGGGCTTTTTTGTTTGATATGATCCATGACCTTATACCCTTCCAGGTCCGGTAAAGACAGATCGAGTAAAACAAGGTCGAAGGCAGTCCGGTTAACACTTTTTATCGCTTCACGACCGCAATCCGCTGTTACTACTTTGTAGCGCTTTTGAGACAGAAGATCTTTTAGATGCGCACAGACACTTAGATCATCATCCACCACCAGTATATTTGGAATATCGTGCATTTCTCCTCCGTAAAGAATCTTTTTTACCTTTATAGCATAGATTGGCTATATTTGAAAAGGGGGGTGAAAAAACATTATTTCTGCTCACGTTCTCTGCATCTGCGGACAGGACAAAAACTGTTGATTGTAAATGATGGCATCGCAAAAAGGCTTTGAATAAGCGCCGGATGGATAAGTAAAAAGACTCAAATTTAAGGCGTAGCGGTTTTTCAGGGATGAGACGATACACATAGTATGTCGAATTCCTGAAAAACCGTTACAACGCA
>JASJGP010000111.1:0-5984 GCA_033791485.1 Desulfobacterales bacterium
TGAAGTAGTAAAAACCCGTTCCCCGGCTGCAGCAGCACCAAAAATCATATATGAAACAGCTACTTCACTTTCACCCTGTAAAAAGTGACCGTCAACTTCCGGCATACGGCGGGAAAGATATTCGGCAACCTCTGATTGGGGGGTAATCGGGTAAGCAAAGTAGTTAAGACATCCTGCCCGGATTGCCGCCTCTCCGATAGCTTCGTTTCCTTTCATTAATACTTTACTCATTTTTTTCCTCCATTTTTTCCAGGTCTGCCACACCTTCAACAATCTCGGTGATTGTTATCGCCATGTCAGGACACATGGTACAACACATGGCACAATAAATACAATCTTCGGGCCTTGCCTGATATGCAGGAAAATAACCTTTGGTGTTTACCTGGTCAGAAACTTCTAAAACGTTCTTGGGACATACGGTTACACATAACCCGCAACCCTTGCATCTTTCATCGTCGATATGATGTTCATATGCCATATAGTATAACTCCTTTCTAATCAGCTTAATTTGACCGCCTTTTTCCAGGGCGGCACAAGTTGTCTTTCTATCTGCAAAACCGGGCAGGAAAAACGGCTTATATCAATTTTAGCCATCAGCTCTGATGGAACTGTTATAAATTTTAACGCCAGTCCGCTTTCCTGAGAAAAAGCCTTAACAAATTCGTATCCTCTGTATATATCTTCAGGCCTTGTTTCGTCAATTAAATTTGAATTGCCAACAATCCCGTTTATAGCCATTTTTGAAGCAGCTTCGATCTCGCTTCGCATTTTTAGGCAGCCTTCCACTGTATTGGTAAAAGGCCGCATATGATTTACAATCTGAAGCATTTGAAAAGTCTTACCCTCAAATGCGTCGGCAAGAGCTGCCAGCACTGTGGCACCCGCGTCATCCCCGCCGGCGTCAATAATAGTCAACTCAACCGGATTTTTAATCAACCCGGCAACAACAGGGCTAAGTATTGGAAGATCAGCCTGAAGATATTCTTCCGGAGGCAATGCCATATCAATTCCCAGCATGGACAGCTGGTGTCGTGCCTCACGAGTCCTGAAATAGGGATTAACCAGGTCAAGGTCTGCAATTTTAACGTCAACTCCTGCACGTTTTTTGTTAACTGCCAGGTTTATGGAAACTTCTGTCTTTCCGCTTCCATAGTTCCCAACAATAACTACAATTCCTTGAAGATCAATTTCCACAAATCTGTCCCTGTTAGAATAAACATGTTAAAGTGCCTGATCTTAATAAAAGGTTCAAAGAAGATGAATTCGAAAAAAGTATCACCGATGGCTAAGTAGAAAGTTCCATATACAAGGCGCAGTGATTTTTCAGAGACGAGGCAATACATGTAGTATGCCGAGTTTCTGAAAAATCGCTGTAACGCAGTAGATGGGACTTTCTACGACGCCATCAAATAAAGCATAACCGAGATTATCTATTTTCTCTGCAAACTTTTGTCAAGCTTTTCACTCATTTTTTTGATTCATAATTAGCAGTAAAAATGCCTGACACAATGAGCAACACGCTGTAAAAATGTATTATACTAATATCTTCTTTTAAGAAAATGTATGCCAAAAGCCCGCTAAAAAGAGGCAATGTATAGTAAATCATTCCTGCTTTTGAGGGGCCAACCGTCACAATTGCCTTATTCCATAAAACGAAAGCCGAAAGCGAAGCAAACACACCTACGTAGAGAATTGAAGAAACTGTCTTTGTATCAAATTCGACGGGAGGAACTGTTACATATTCCAAAATAAAGAACGGGAACAGAAAAATGAGCCCCAAAATGAATGTGCTTAACTGGAACGCCCAAATACTTAACATTTTAGGTTTGCGTTTTAATAAAATACTGTAAATGGCGAAAGTTAATGCAGCTAAAAGCATCCAGACATCACCTATAGCAAAAGATATATCTAAGAGTCTGGAAGGGGCTCCTTTGGTGATCAGCAAGACAACGCCTGTCGCAACAAGTATGATGCCTATACCCTTGTTTACAGTTATTGATTCACTAAAAAAAATTCGCGATAGAATGACAATGAAGACTGGAAATGTAATAGATATTAACGAAAGATTGATGGCGGTTGTCGTATGACCCGCAAAATAGATTAGAGTGTTAAATATTGTTATTCCCAGCAATGAAGTAACAGACAGGTAAAGAATATTTTCTTTGAGGATATCCCATTCGACAATAAGCGGTTTCAATGCAAAGGGCAAAAACACAACTACGGCAACGACCCATCTCCAAAAGGCAAGGCTGATTGGAGGGATACTTTCATTAAGGCCGCGTGCAATGATAAAATTGCCTGACCAAATAGCCGTTGCACCGAGGGCAAATAAATATCCTAAAATTATTTGTCGATTTTGTAGTCGGTTTATCAATTTAGGAATTTCCATTTTTTTCATGCAAAATCTAAGCTGTTCTAAGCTGTAAGGATAGGTTCATTTAACTTGCATCTCCTTCTTCCGGATTTCGGGATAAACCAGCGACCTCGGCAACCCTATCCGGTGGTCCAAGGACAAAAAGCACATCGTTTGCAAAAAATGGCGTGTTTACGTTTAGATTGGATAATATTTGTGAGTTTCGACGTATGGCCAATACTGTAACTCCATATTTTTTTCTCAGCCCAATTCCAGCTAGACTTTTTCTAACTAAAGGTGATCTCTCAACAACCCTCAACGTACTGATTTCAACATCGGGAAGCTGAAGGTTTAAATCGGAAAAAGATGATGACTTTTTGGAAAGGCTTCGAAACATTTCGTAACCATCTGATCGTATTTCAGCGATCAACGCTTCGATTTCATCTCTTGGTATAAGATATTTAGTCAAAACCCTGGTGAAAATCTCCACTGATGTTTCAAACTCTTCCGGAATGACCTCGTTAGCTCCTAATTCATACAAATGCTTCATCTCTTGGAGATAACGGGTGCGTACAATCAAATACACCTTTTGATTTAGTCTGCGAATGATTTCGGTAATTCTACGGGTTGCCGCGGGATCATTAATTGCAGTTACAACAATTCTTGCATCTTTGATGTTTGCCTGCTGAAGTACAACCTCCTGGGTTGAATCGCCATAATAAATTGGTTCCCCCTGTGCTTGTTCGTTCCTCACTGTTTTAGGATTCATTTCAATGACTGCATAAGGGATACCTGATAGCCGTGCGGCTCGTGCTACATTTCTACCATTCACTCCAAAGCCGATTATAATAAGGTGGTCTTTTTTACCCTTAACCTTTATCTCTGAAACAGGATAAAAACCCGATATTAACCTTTTTGGCAGCGGCAATCGCAGGATAATATCGGCTGCACGTGGCGCCAGTGCAATAATGAATGGTGTCGCTGCCATGCTAAGTACAGAGAAAGCCAGAAACATCTGATAAATATTTCCGGCAAGCAAACCATGCTCAACACCGGTTCTGGATAAAATGAAAGAAAATTCACCAACCTGACTGAGTGCAAGGCCAACCAGGATTGAAGTGCGAAAAGGTAACCCTAATAAAACTGCTGCAAAACAGGCAATAATAGATTTTAAAACCAAAATTCCCAAAGCAATCAGCGCAATGGTTCCCGGTTGCTGAAAAAGGAAGCCTACATCCAGCAGCATACCAATGGAAACAAAAAAGAAGCTTGTAAAGACATCCCGAAAGGGTAAAATATTCCCGAGTGCCTGATGGCTGTATTCAGATTCGGAAATGATCAATCCTGCTAAAAACGCACCCAGGGCAAGTGATAGCCCGGCCTTGGAAGTTAGCCACGCAACACCAAGGCATATTACAACAACGCTTAATAAAAAAATTTCTTGATTGCGTGTTCTTGTGATTTGATACAAGACTTGAGGCACAATCCATTTAGTGCCCACCATCACCAACAGAATTATACCGATTCCTTTGGCCAGAAGGATGAGGACGGATTCACCTAAATTCCCTGTTGCACCAGCCAGTAGCGGGGTAAGCAAGATCATAGGAACAATAATAATGTCCTGGAAAATCAGGATGCCAAGAATCGTACGCCCGTGCGGACTATCAACTTCGGCTCTTTCCTGGATTAGTTTGAGCACAATCGCCGTGCTGCTCAGGGCTACGAGAAATCCGATGAAGACCGCCTCACTAAAAGCCTGGCCAAACCGCCTGGCTATGAACAAAGTAGCCAAAAAGGTCAGCAACACCTGGAATGAGCCGCCCATCAGGACGGACTTCCTGATTTGCAACAGCTTTTTAAGTGAGAATTCGATTCCGATGGTAAAAAGCAATAATACAATACCGATTTCAGCTAAAATTTCAACTTCATGAACTGCCTTTACCAGCCCAAAACCGTAGGGCCCGACGAATATCCCCGTGAGGAGGTATCCCACAACCGCCGGCACGCGAAGTCGATGGCATATAAAGAGGACCGCAATAGCCAGTCCAAAAATAATGACAATGTCATTTAGCAGTGGTATTTCCATATTCTAATTTACCTTAAGGTTCGCGCAAAGCATATCACTTCTTTCTCTTTGCACGAGCACCTCGTTTGAATCAAGCGGAAAATGGGTTAGTAACGTATTGTTTGTTATACCTTCACCTGTCGTGTATTTTCAATACCTTTTATTTTTGAGCGAGCCCCTATCACAAAAATGGAAGTCAGGTTTTCATTCTCGACATTTCTATAGCATACGTTTAAGATATTTTAAGACCGCTAAGCGATTTATCCGTCGTTTATATCCAAATGTGCACATCTAACGAGTTCTTGATTTATATTGTGCAAATAGCTTATACTGTGCCAGATTAATCTTAGAAACTGCTAGATTCAGGCAATCAATAAACTCACAGGCTTACAGGGAAACAGGAAATGAGTTCCGTACAAACAGGGCTTGAAAGATTTATTAAAACACCTCCCAAATGGGTTCTTGGAAAACGTCTGGGGCTTTTAAGCAATCCGGCATCGGTTGACAGGCAGCTTTCCCATGCACGCGATCTTATTAACATACATTTTCCCGGACAACTTAAAGCGTTGTACTCACCCCAACACGGCTTCTTTGCTGAAAAGCAGGATAATATGATCGAGTCCGACGATATAACTGAGCCGATTTTACAGATTCCTGTCTTCAGCTTATACGGACAAACACGAAAACCCACAAAAGAAATGCTTGATCCCATAGATGTTCTTATCATCGACCTGCAGGATGCGGGAACCCGTGTTTATACGTTTATTTATACCATGTCTTATTGCCTTGAAGCTGCAAAAAGCTTCAACAAAAAAGTTATTATTTTAGACAGGCCTAATCCGATTAACGGTATTACGGTTGAAGGCAATTGTTTATCTACGGGTTATTCTTCTTTTGTCGGACGATATCCCATGCCCATGCGTCACGGGTTAACAATCGGTGAACTGGCACTTTTATTTAACAGCCACTTTGGTATCGGATGCGATCTTGAAGTAATCCAAATGAAAAGCTGGAACAGAGCCATGTATTTCACGAATACTGGCCTTCCCTGGATTCCCCCATCCCCCAATCTTCCAACACCGGTTTCCGCCATAGTATATCCCGGCCAGGTATTATGGGAAGGAACCAACATTTCCGAAGGAAGAGGAACAACCCAACCCTTTGAGCTTTTCGGCGCACCTTTTATCAATACAGAAAATATTCTTTCAACTCTTGGGGGAATTAAAATTCCGGGCGGCCTGCTCAGACAAACCGTTTTTGAACCCACATCTAATAAATGGAAAAATCAATCATGCACAGGTTTCCAGATTCACATAACTGACCCGGATAAATACAGACCCTATATAACTACCTTAAAGCTGCTTCAGGCTATCATAATCTGCCATAAAGACCGGTTTGAATTCACCAACCCTCCTTATGAATATGAGTACAACAAACTGCCGATCGACCTTATAATTGGTGATAGGAAAATACGCCGACGTATCGAAAAGCTTGAAAAGATTGATGGAATAGAAAGATCGTGGAAAAATAAACTTGATGATTTTAAAAAGATTAGCAAAAAGTTTA
>JASJGP010000112.1:0-4576 GCA_033791485.1 Desulfobacterales bacterium
TAGTATCGGTTATAGAGTAAAAATCACAGTAGGGGCATTTTTTAACGCAAAAAGGGATATGAACATATATCCCTCCTAGTTGGTTCGGGTTTGAATTCAACCTGTTTTTTTCCTTTATAATTTTTAAACTAATAATACAAATTCAACAGGTATTTTATCACCGCCCAGCGACATACAGAAAATTTAAAAAATCTCTCCGTGAACTCTGTGTGCTCCATGGTGAATCACTTCTTTTCCCATCCGCCGATAAGATGCAAATGGAGGTGAAAAATCACCTGCCCCCCTCCCCTTTCCACGTTAAAAAGAAGCTTGTATCCTGATAAATTAACCGATTCTTTTTTTGCCATATCTTTTCCGACCATTATCATGTGAGAGATAATTTCTCTGTCGTTTTCCGTCAAATCGTTAATGCTTCGCATATGCTTTTTGGGAACAATAAGAATATGCACCGGTGCATGGGGGTTAATATCCCTGAATACTACCAGTTTGTCATCCTGATATAAAAACTCTGTCGGTATTTCTCCATTAACAATTTTGCAAAAAATACAGCCCTTTTCCATTTTGCATGACCCCCCTTTTCTATCACAGTTTTTTTACCACTGATTTTCATGGAATTACACCGAATTATACAAATAGATCATAGATATTATTAATATCCGTGATATTCCGTGTTTTTCCGTGGTGAAATTTCACCTGTTTGTTTCAAAACTCCATTTTCCTTTTCTTGTTGATGCATCCAAAGATATTCTCAGTTGTTCTAAAAAAAGATCTCTCGGTATCTCCCTTGCTCCAAAGCGAATCATATGTTCGGTCCTAACCTGACAGTCGATCATATCAAAAGATAATGCTGTAAGATATTCTACAAGTTTGACAAACGCAACATTAGACGCATTGCTAATCCTTGTAAACATCGATTCCCCGAAAAATGATTTTCCCAGGGAAACACCGTATAAGCCACCCGCAAGTTCTCCTTTATACCAGGCTTCCACAGAGTGCGCATAACCTGACTCGTGTAGTCCGCAGTAAGCTTTTATCATATCTTCTACTATCCATGTTCCTTCATTATTATTCGCTCGAATTTGTGCGCATTCACTGATTACCCCAGCGAATGCCTGATCCATGGTTATATCAAACTTGTCATTTTTTATTATCTTTTTTAAAGTTTTTGAGATCTTGATTTCTTCCGGATAAAGCACCAGTCGTGGGTCAGGCGACCACCACAGTACAGGTTCTTCGTCTGAATACCATGGGAATATACCCATATGGTAGGCAAGCAGCAGTCGATCTTCACTCAGGTCGCCGCCTACTGCAAGAAGTCCTTCCTTTTCAGCAAGATGGGGTGGGGGAAATATATGCTCATCAGTTAAGTAGAAAACAGGCATGAAAGGTTTGATGGTATGGAACTTTTTACTTAGCACCCCAAGGGCATTTCCTGTGGGCACCATCTGTGATACTTTTTATGAGTTCATCAAGGTTTAATTGAATATCAATTTGTCATTTTCAAGACCAACAATAATCTCGCCTCCCTTTTCAAGGTGTCCGAACAAAATCTGGTCGGAGAGCACATCTTTGATTTCCGTCTGTATCAAACGTTCGAGAGGCCTGGCACCGTATCGCGGATCATATCCTTTTTTGGCAAGCCATGTACGCACTTCGGAAGAAACAGTAAGTAAAACTTTCTTTGCGGAAAGCTGTTCATTGACCTCGGCTATAAACTTGTCTACCACCTTTTCCATGATTTCTATATTAAGAGAACTAAATTGAATTATGCCGTCAAGCCTGTTTCTGAATTCCGGGCTGAAGAATTTTTCAATAGCTTTTTTACCCTTTGATTCAACATCTTTATGCACATCTCCAAAGCCGATGCTTTGACTGCTCATCTCACGGCTGCCGGCATTTGAGGTCATAACTATAATAACATTTCTGAAATCAGCCTTTTTCCCGTTATTATCGGTTAAAGTGGCGTGATCCAGAACCTGAAGCAAAATGTTAAACAGATCCTGATGTGCTTTTTCTATCTCGTCAAGAAGCAATACTGCATATGGATTCCTACGGATGCCATCGGTAAGCAGTCCTCCCTGGTCGAATCCAATATAGCCGGGAGGCGCACCGATAAGTCGTGCTACAGCATGTTTTTCCATATATTCACTCATATCATACCTGATAAACTCAACACCGAGAGCTCTGGACAGTTGCAACGAAACTTCTGTTTTTCCCACACCTGTCGGCCCTGTAAATAAAAATGATCCTATAGGTTTGTCTGGAGCTGAAAGTCCTGCACGGGAACGCTTTATTGAAGTTACCATACTCTTTATGGCATCATCCTGCCCGAAAACTACCTGCTTTAAGCTATCTTCAAGATTTCCAAGTTTTGTCTTATCCGATGTTGATACGCTTTGGGTCGGAATTTTTGCTATCTTGGCTACGATTTTTTCAATATCAGAAGGATTGATCTTTTTTCTGCGCGTTGATCCTGAAAGCCTTACAAATGCACCTGCCTCGTCAATCACATCTATTGCCTTGTCAGGAAGATAACGGTCATTGATATATTTTGCTGAAAGTTCTGTTGCTGCTTTCAGTGCCGAATCGGTATAAATAATTTCGTGGTGTTCTTCATAACGTGATCTGAGGCCTTTGAGAATCTGGACAGTCTCTGAAACAGGGGGCTCATGAATTTCTATCTTTTCAAAACGCCTGGAAAGTGCCCGATCTTTTTCAAAGTGGTTTTTGTACTCTTCATATGTGGTAGAACCGATGCACCGTATATCACCTGCCGCAAGAACAGGCTTTAAAATATTCGAAGCATCCATGGACCCGCTGCTTGTTGCTCCCGCGCCCACTATAGTATGTATTTCATCAATAAATAAAATTGCATTCGGTATTTTTTTAAGCTCGGCAAGAACCCCTTTCAATCTCTGCTCAAAATCACCTCTGAATTTTGTGCCGGCCAGCAGCCCGCCAAGATCCAGGGAAAATATTTTAATATTTTTCAGGATGTCCGGAAGATCCGCTTCATTTATTTTTTGAGCCAGTCCTTCAGCCATAGCTGTTTTACCGACACCGGGATCACCTACAAAAACAGGATTGTTTTTACGTCTTCGACACAGAACCTGCATGGTACGTTCCATCTCGGTCTTGCGCCCGATTAGTGGGTCCAGCTTCCCGTCAGCTGCCATTTTAACAAGATCGATGGTAAAAAGTTCAAGAGGATTCGTTTTTTTCTTTCTTTGCTTTTTATCCGTCTTAACAAACCCACCCGGCCCCCCATTAAAATGTGTTTTTGATATATTATGGGATATATAACTTAACACATCAAGACGGGTGACTCCTTCAGAATTCAAAAAATGTGCGGCATGGGAATCCTTTTCCTGGAAAATTGACGCCAGAACATCACTTACTTCAACCTCATGCTTCTCAGCAGAACGAACATGATTAACAGCCCTTTGAATGACTCTTTGAAAGGCTATAGTCTGTTGAAGCACATATTCGCTTCCTTCCGGAACAGTCTCCAGATTATCATCGAAAAACTTTTCAAGAGCATTTACCAGGTTTTCAATATTTCCGCCGCAGCTTTCGATTATCTCAATAGCTGTACTGTCGTAGAGTACTGCAAAAAGAATATGTTCTATGCAGACATATTCATGACGTCTTTTTTTTGCTTCCCTGACCGCCAACCCTAAAGTTACACTTAATTCTTTACTAATCATGATCTATTCTTTCTCCATGCTGCATTTAAGTGGAAAACCTCTTTCTTTAGCAAGAGCATCCACAGTGTCCACCTTGGTTTCTGCAACTTCGTATGTATAAATGCCACAAAGCCCGACCCCGATCCTGTGTACATTAAGCATAATCTGTGTCGCCTCCTCAACCGATTTGCTAAATACCAGCATCAGAATTTCTACTACAAATTCCATGGTTGTCTAATCATCATTAATGAGCAGTACCCTGTACATGGAAGGTTCGGTCACATCATCCCGTGTTTCTGTGATTACATCCCCTTCTGTTTCAGGATTATAGTCGTTCATCTATTTTTTTCCAACAAAAAACTATCTTCCGCAACATTTTTTATATTTTTTCCCACTTCCGCAAGGACACGGGGCGTTTCGACCAATTTTTTTCTCAACCCGTTTGACCGGCTTTTTCCTTGCAGGCGCATCTCCGCTGGAAAATGTAAGGTTCTGCTCTTTGGGCTTTCTTAAATCATCTATTTTTTCGGACTCGGCTATCTGAATTCTGAAAAGTATCCCCAGAGTCTCCTCTTTTACCCTGGAAATCATTTCCTGAAACAATTCGAAGCCCTCTTTTTTATAAACAAGCAAAGGATTCTGCTGGGCATAACCCCTGAGACCGATACCTTCTTTCAGGTGATCCATTGACAGAAGATGATCTTTCCACAGGTTATCTACTGTTTGCAACATGACAACGCGTTCAAGCTGCCTGAAGTCTTCTTCACCGATTATTGCTTCTCTTTGGTTATATATCTCAAGGGCGGATTCATAAATAAGCTGAGCAAGCCCGTCTTTATTCAGTCCGTCAAATGTATCTTCATCAAAAGAATTCAACCGGAAGTTAAACT
>JASJGP010000113.1:0-4178 GCA_033791485.1 Desulfobacterales bacterium
CTTGCATGTAAAGGGGTTAGAACTTCCCGCCTATGATGTCCGGGGGGCAATAGCCCATGGTCTTAATTATGCTACCTCTTTTACAGGTGCTGATCATTGTCGGGGATATGCTTTCCAGGAAGTATTTGGAATACCGATCCCAAAAGAAGTGGACAGGTTTACGGCTGTGGGTAAAGGTGAACTGACCAAGTGGAACCAGGATATTCGTACTGCAGTTACAGACGCTCCAACCATGTGCGGGTTTATTTTTGATATGGCAGTTATCGGTATCGCTTTACAGAATACAGCTGATCTTATGGAAGCTGTTACCGGTATTTCCTACACACCAGATGATATCCTTTTGGTCGGTGAACGAATTAATAACCTGGCAAGGGCGTTCAATGCAAGGGAGGGATTTAGCCGGGCGGATGACACACTTCCTGAAAGGCTATTGACAGAACCCATACCCGGCGGTGCTTCAAAAGGCCATTTCATCACCAGGGATGAATTAAAACTCATGCTGGATGACTACTATACAGCAAGGGGCTGGGATGTAGAAACCGGCACGCCTACAAGAGAAAAATTAACTGCCTTGAATTTAGATTA
The DNA here is from genome assembly GCA_033791485.1 of Desulfobacterales bacterium. Taxonomy (GTDB): domain Bacteria; phylum Desulfobacterota; class Desulfobacteria; order Desulfobacterales; family JAUWMJ01; genus JAUWMJ01. The sequence continues at coordinate 586 of JASJGP010000113.1, forward strand.
TGTCGCAGATGCTTTAAATCTATAGCCCTGTTAAAAACAAATGACAGGTTGCGGATATCATCAGAGGGTTGTGTTGTATCAACCCTCTGATATTTCGCGGCTGTTTGGGAAGACACATCATGATATATTTTTTGATTATTATTGGGGTATTGGCTCTGACAATTCAGGCATTCATCGGACTGAGTTTCTTTGTCTCCTGCATCTGGGAAAAAGAAAAACGGGCAACCATTTTTGCACTGGTTCAATTTGCCGGCATGTCAGCACTCCTGGTGGTTTTTTTAGTACTTGCAAAAAACGGGATTTTTCATACAACCCCAGGCTTCATAATTTTGGTTATTGGCTATGTATTTTTTTCCATTGCAGCTGTCCTGTTATTGAAAAAAAGTCCGCCGAATACCAGTGCTTTGAAAGGGACAAAAGGCCTGATTAAAAAAAATGTCCTTCAATATGATGAAAGGAAAATCGTTTTTGCCCGGAATAGAAGTCTTCGGCCGGACTCTGAAGAATTTAATACATTTTATGCAGAATATCCACAGTATAAGGAATATGATGATAAACGAAGAACCATGGGCGGTCCCATGGGAAACATCGGCACTGTGGACAATCCAAACGCAGATATTAATAACGCCATGACATTTGCTTCCATCAATATGCCTTCTTATCTGGGTGATTCATCAAAAGTAAGGCCGGAAAGGCACCCTGCCCTGAAACAAAAACTTGGGGATAAAAAAATCGACATCACTCCCCAGGAGGCAAGCAAACGTGTGAAAGGATTTGCAAAAAGACTTGGGGCCAGTATTGTCGGTATTGCAGAATTGAACCCGCTCTGGGTTTATTCAAAGCGGGGGGAAATTTTCTATGAGAATTGGGAAGACTGGGGACAGAAAATTGAGTTGGACCATAAATATATTATTGTATTTGCAGAAGAAATGGAATTTGATCTGGTCAGTACTGCACCCCATACACCGACAAACATAGAAAGCATGTTCAATTATGCAAAAGGGGCTTTTATTTCAACCCAGCTAGCCGCATTTATTGCAAACCTTGGGTATTCTGCAACGGCAAACCATCTCCGGCACTATGACAGCCTTATGGTCCCTTTAGCCGTGGATGCCGGACTGGGGGAATTGAGCCGTATGGGATATCTGATCACAAAAGAACTGGGGCCCAGGGTTCGATTGAGCGCTGTTTCAACCAACCTTCCCCTCATCACGGATAAACCAGTAGATATTGGGGTGGATCATTTCTGTGAGGTTTGCAAAAAATGTGCGGTTTGCTGCCCGTCAGCATCCATACCTGATGATAAGAAAACAGAGGTTAATGGTACCCGAAGGTGGATGTTGAATGCAGAAACCTGCTTTGAATACTGGGGGAAAGTTGGAACAGACTGTAATCGGTGCATGATGGTTTGCCCATGGAGTCATGCACGAACCTTCCCCCACAGGCTTATTGTATTCATGATCACCAGAAATGCTCTGGTTAGAAAACTGTTTGCATTGATGGACGATCTATTCTATGGGCGTAAGCCAAAATCCAAAGCAGGGCCGGACTGGGCATCATATAAATAATTTCATCATTGAGACTTTTTTTATTCAAACAGGGGAAACCTGATCCCCAGGACCAGGTCCTCCTGGCAAAGCCGGACACGACCATTCATGCAGGTGCAGTGCAGAATATGAAGTTTTCAAAGGAAGTGTTGGTGGAGCATCGGGACAAGTTTGAAGTCCTGCTAGAGACTTATTTTGAGAAGGGCGGGGCGCAAGCTATGCTCACTGTTACAAGCAGGGGGGAATTGGAAAATGCCATCTTAAATCCTGAGAATTATCAGAATCTGATTGTGCGTGTTGGGGGCTTCAGTGAGCGTTTCGTTAATTTGCCACCCGAAACCCAACGCGAAGTACTCAGCAGAACTTTGAATTAGTCCTTACTGCATGGAAGGAATATAGTCTTCGGGAAGCATCCATGCCACTCCCTTATCTCCAATGACTCCATTAAAAAGAATTGTATTTTCAGCTACCCTTCCTGAGGATAGAATACGAATCGTATCATTGGCGAAAAAAAGAAAGGATGTAGACAGGTTGGAAGGATGGGCATAGAGGTAGGTAAGATCCACGGGTTTATTTCCTCCAGTATGATAGTAGGATACCTTAAAATAGGGGCATGGAAAGTCAGTCAGGTACAATATGGCTTTACCGGTTTCGGGTTCAGAATAGATTTTTTTGAAATCCAATATATGATCTGTTTCATTGGTGAGGCTGTCCTGATCAAAGCATATTTTTTTCATTTTATATCCATTCTCTGCCAAATTGTTCGAATAAAGTGATCGGCAGAAATGTAGTCTTGAATTATAATAGGCATTTATCCTGTTTCTTGCCAGGGCTCTTTGTTTCCGCCTGTTATTTGCCGGTATTTCCTCAAAATAGAAATAGCCAAGTATGGAGCAATGGAAGCCACCCAGTTCCTCTTTTATATTGAGTTTAAAATGGACAAGATCAGTAAGGAGTTGATATCCGGTTTGTGGAAGGTCAATGATAAGGGCTTCATTGGCATATGCTTCGAATTGTTCCCCTTCCATGGGGATGAAAAAGAGGGCTGAGTCGTTCAGAATCCTTGCCCCGCTTTTTTTATAATGTGCACCCAGGAACCATTGCTTAAAGCGTTCTAAATAAATGTGGCGTGAACTGTCACCTATGACCGTTAGCTCCTGTATCTGGACAAGCTTTTTCTTCATTAAAACATGCAGATTGTTTATACCGCTTGTGTCCTCAATGACCAAACGCTGAAGATCATAGCTGACATGTGACAGGATCAGTTCACAGGGCAAAACAATTCCATGTATAGCAAAACTACCTTCTGAGTTTGAGATTGTTCCCCTGGTGGTGCCGTTCACATATACCGTAACATAGGGCACAGGTATATCACTTTCCTGGTCAGTAAGCTTTCCTGCTAATTTTACGCCCTGAGATAGAAGAGGAAAGCTGCTGAGAATAATAAAGCCTATGGAGCAAATGATTCTGCAAAGCATCTCTATCCCAAATTACAATAATTTAAGCAAGCATCAGCTAACTCTAATCCATTTGCGCAAAATCAACCTGCTTCCATTTGAAACTGATGCTGTCATTGAATTGTGGCTGTCCGGGAGTGCTTCTCCCTTCCTGGATATAGCTGATCAGAAGGGCTTTCAATTCTTCCACCTTTTCCACTTCCTGTGCCTGGAGGTTGTTGCTTTCTCCAGGATCGTCCGTTAGGTTGTAGAGCTGAATATCCGGAAGTTTAGCCAGTTCCTCTGCATCCCTCCCGGGCCTGGGAAAACTCCATCCTCCTGATCCCGGACACATAATCAGTTTCCATTCACCCTTTCGGATCGCAAAACTCCCGTTTATGGAATGGTGAACCGTGGCTTCCCTGAGTGGCGTTTCAGGGGCAGGCTCACTAAAAAGTGTACTGATGTCATAGCTGTCTTCCCCTTCATCATCACCCGTATTGTATCCGGTCAGACTGGCAAAGGTGCGGAACAGGTCGGTGGTGCATATTACTTGCTCGGATACCATTCCCGGCTTTACGCCAGCAGGCCATTTCACAATAAATGGTAC
>JASJGP010000114.1:0-4573 GCA_033791485.1 Desulfobacterales bacterium
GTGGGGATCATCACCGCAAAACAGACCGGATACTGGCAGAACAACACTTCGGTCAAAGCGTACCGCCAGTATCTGACAGGAAACCAGATGCCCCGGACAATGCCCAAAGGCATGGATCCTGAAAAAATGAAAAGAATGACTGAGATGATGGAAAAAATGAAGCCACAACTAAATAAAACACTATAGCCCTTTCAAGCCATGAAAATAAGCGTTTCCAATACAATTTTATACTGTAACCGGTGGAAGGAAACCGTTAATTTTTATTCCATTGGTTTAAATTTGACGGTTCTTACAGACCGGGAGTGGTTTGTAGAATTTCAACTCACAGATTCTGCCAGGCTGAGCATCGCCCGTGCCGATCGTTCATCAATAGAAAGCGGCGAAGGGAAAGGATTGACCATCAGCCTGCAGACAGATCATATTGAAGCGGCTTATACTTGTTTCCAAAAAAAAGGCCTGCACCCCACTCCGATTCACCGGGTGTGGGGCAGCAAAGCCTTCTATCTTTTTGATCCCGAGGGAAACCGAATTGAATTCTGGGCGTAGAAATTAAAACCAGAATTCAGGGTACTTTCGTGTTTTAGACAGGTTATTCACGCTTAAGGCAACCGCTAACATGATAAAGGCGCTGACACCCACCGGTATAAAAGCATAATAGAATCCGAGGGCATGAATTTTCTGGCTTCCGATCACTGCGATTAAAGCGGTGGCTCCCCCTGGGGGATGCAAGGTTTTGGTGGCATGCATGGCGGCAATGGCAGTTGCTACGGCCAGCGGGGAAGCCAGCCAGAGATACGTTCCGAACATCTTGAAGACAGCAACCCCTATGATTGCTGAAATAATATGACCGCCCATAAGATTCCTTGGCTGGGCAAGTGGACTTTTAATGGCCCCGTATATCAAAACCGCAGATGCCCCGAAAGAACCGATGACAAAAACCAAATCTGTATCGTTAAACAGGTTGTAATTCAACCAGGCCACGGGCAAGATGCCGCAAAAAGCCCCGATCCAGGACCAGAGTATTTCTGATAATCCTACTGCTGGGGGGCTTTGACCGCCACCCTTCATTTTGTTGAAAAAAGACATTGATAAATTCCTTGTTTCCTTAGCTTAATGCACGAACCAAATCTGATCGGGCTATGATTCCGGCAAGTTTGAACTCCTGATCAAGAACCGGAACACGGTTGATCCTGTTTGACTCCAGTATATCGGCCACTTCAAGAACAGGGGTTTCAAGTCCAACGCTGATGAGAGGCGATGACATTACGTTTTTAACCAGAAGCCCTTTTAAATCCCTGGCAAGGCATTTGTTCGGGCTATCCAGGCAACTGAGAATGACGTGCATAAATGATGTCTGTTCCGTGATATTCATATGTTTTAGAAAATCTTTGTCCGAAATAACCCCGGACACCTGCCCCTGACGGTCAATTACCGGGAGCCCGGAAATATCAAAGTTTGCCATTAACTGTGCTGCATCTGCCAAAGGTTTATGTTCATCAATTGTGACGACCGATGCAGTCATGATGTGTCTTGCTTTAATAGCTGATTTCAGGCGGCCCAAAGCATGTCGGTATGCTTTATGGTATAATTCCAGGAAATCCTTTGGGGTAATATCCAGATAACCCGGAATTTCTTTCATCGCTTCAAGAATATCTTCATTCGAAATATTTAAATTTGAATATTCTAATTCACTGATTCGCATCAATTCCTCCTATGGATCATTTTTTTTAGTGACCGGGGTGCCTGTCTCAGCTTTTTAACGTCATATCCCCCTTGTTAAATTCATTCTTATAGGAATTCGGTGATCACGTCATTGACTTGAATCAAGCTTTTTAAAATAACGGAGAGTATGGTTGAGGATGCGAGGTTTACAGCGGATCTGAATGGCAACATTTTCCTTTGAGTAAAGCTCTCCTCTGGGGTTAAGTGCCAATCCCCCTTTATCAGGTTGGGGCTTTCATCAGCTGTATCCACGTTTAATTAAATGGGACTCAAGACCAAGACGGTCCAACATTAACCCCAAATAAACGGCTTGACCGGTTAATTTGAATTGTTGGAAATTCAAATTCTTGCTTGAGCATTTCGCTCTTGGGACATCATCCATTCAAGGTACTCAACAATAGATCCCGCTAAATAAAATGGAAGGTTCAGCAGGACAAACTTCTTCCCATCCAGGGTCTTGACCTCATTAATCTCTATTTTCCCGGAATAGATCCTTACGGCATATCGGTGAGGCGCTCGGTCTATGAACTGGTGAAGAGAACGTAGACGGCCCGTAGCAGCGGACTTGACTTCAACAGGGATGATCAGGTTTTCAGATTGAACAAGAAAGTCAACTTCAGCGTTGGATTGTTTTTTTTCCCTGTTCCAGAATTGCAGTTTAAATAGAGGGGATGTTTCAACAGCCAAAAGCTCCTGTCCGACGATATGCTCTGCTATCTTGCCCTGGTAAACAGAATTAATGTCATTGGTACCAAACAGGTCTTTTTGAAATCCGGCAAAATAGTTCAACATACCTGTGTCAAGAACCTGAAGCCTTGGAGATTTTTTTGTATTCGGCTGCAACGGCGGCTTTACAGAGGATGAAGGATATAAAAGATAAATCAGCATGGCCTTTTCCAATACTTTTAAGGCTTCACCCATTTCCCTGGATTTATAGTTGGAATTGCCAAAACCCTGAAATTTAATCCTGTTTCCTGCCTCATAAAATGCATTTGAAACAGCATGGCGAATAACATTGGCCATTGAATAATTCCGTGCATATTTTTCAACATCATCAAGATAAGAAACGATTAAACTATCAAATACACTATTCAGTGCGATGATGTCTTTCTGTTCCGCATATTTCTGGATAACTTCCGGCATGCCCCCAATAATTGTATAGGTGTGGAATAATTTCATTAATTTATCGTGAGTAAAATCAGGAGCAGGGATTTTATTGTTTATTATGTCCAGGCTGGCTTTTTGATTCAAAGCGCTCAAAAACTCTTTGAAATTCAAGGGTTTCATCACAAGATACTCCACTCTGCCGACGGGGAAACTGATATGTGTATCAATAAGTGTTTCTAAAAGGGAACCAGCAGCAACAATATACAGATCTGGAAAGGCTTCATAAAAAAATCGGAGATAAGAAACTGCTGATGGGCAGGATTGAATTTCATCTATAAATATAAGAATTTTGCCTTCACGTTTCACCTGATCTTTATGAAAGAAGATTGCCTGAATCAAATCTTCAATGGGATAGTCCCGTTCAAAAATATTCCGTTCGTCCTTGAGCTCAAGGTTCAGGTAAAGATATTGATCGAATATTTTCGAAAAAAGATGAATAGCGGTGGTTTTCCCCACCTGTCTTGCACCTCTTAGAATCAAAGGTTTCCGATCCTTTTTTTGGGCCCAGACTGACAGTTTTTTTAAGATATCCCTTTTGAACATGGTGTCCTCATTTGTATAGAAAACATAAAGTCATGGATATATGACTATTTTTTTGTAACAAAGTCAATGATATATTTTAGTTTTTTTGTAGCATAGTCAAGCATTTTATTTACGGCGCAGTCGTCGTAAACAAGTAATTGTGCAGATCTGGGTCACAACAGTTTATTCAGGTTGTTGGCAAACAGCTGTCGATCCTTTTGATTCATGGGAGGGGGGCCCTGGGTTTCTATTCCCGTTGCCCTGAAAGACTCCATCAAGTCTCTGACGTATAAGCGGGAGGTAATATTTTCCTTTGAGTAAAGCTCTCCTCTGGGGTTAAGTGCCAATCCCCCTTTATCAATGACCTCTGCTGCCAGGGGAATATCCGCCGTGATCACCAAATCACCCGGCTTTACACGCTTTACAATTTCATTATCCGCCACATCAAATCCAGCCCCCACCCGGAGGAACCGGATAAAGGCTGACCTTGGTATTCTAAGGGACTGGTTGGCCACAAGGGTTACCATGGTATGGGTTCGGTCAGCCGCCCGATACAAAATCTCTTTAATCACAACGGGACAGGCATCCGCATCCACCCATATATCCATTCCACTCCCCCTTCATTTTGTCCATACCTTATTAACAACACCCCTTTTTCGGATATAACAAGACAAAGATCAAGGGGTTTTATAACCCCGTCCGGGACGCAATCACTCGAAAGGTCACCCTATCCCCATTGCCCAGTTCATCCATCACCGCCAGTTGGTAGGTACCCGGGGCTGGCAATGCCATGGTTTTCACATTGCCTTCAAGGGGTCGGCGATTTAAGAACCAATACAACCGCCCCTGCCCCCCCAGGATCTCCAGAGGGATCAGGGGCGCCTTTTTCTGTCCCGGCGGGCAGGTCAGCAGGCTGTAATTGGAAACAGAGATAATCTGGAGCCGGCTTGCCAGTGGAGCAAGATCCGGACATCTATCAGATACCGGTGGAATCAAGCGGTTTCGCCGCCATTTTGCCGGAAGCCAGGGTTCTGAACTCCGGGGCCACAGGGCAATGGATATTTTTTTTATCCCCCCGCACAAAGGGCCTGCACGGTCACCCTTCTTATCCACCCAGAAGGTCTGCAACAGGGGGGAATACCCCGGGGGTGAATATCCCGAA
>JASJGP010000115.1:0-4120 GCA_033791485.1 Desulfobacterales bacterium
CTTCCTTTGCCATTTACGAAGGGGAGCTTTCCCCCCGGAGACCGGATAACTTCAAGAAGATAGGCGATACCATCATCGCCCGGAAAGTTATCTGTTTTGTGCACCAGATGATTAACTATCTTTTGAACTGTTCGTCTCGTCGGGAATATATTAGCTGCTGCCATTTTGAACATTGCTCCAGGCGAGATACCCCATCCCCCAAAACCTGCACTGCCAACCAGTATGAGTTTTTTAACCCTGCCAGGATTGTCAAGGGCAAATTGCATCGCAATAGCACCACCCTGGGAATTTCCAAGCAGGTTTATTTTCCCCATATTTAGCGAATCGCAAAAGCTACGAAACCAGGCAGAAAAATATTTTTTATCGTACGGCGCATCAGGTTTATCGGACTCGCCGTAGCCGACGACATCAGGTGCAATTACATGAAAATGTTTCGAAAGTAAATCAATGACCGGTCCCCACAAGACTGCACCACCACCTGCGCCGTGAAGCAAAACAAGCGGTTCACCTGTTCCGGCTGAAAGATAAAATGTTTTTATGTTGCCGGCAATGACGGTCCTTTGCTCCACAGTTAATCCGCCAAATGTTATCAGCCTTTTTCTTAATGTTGCTGTTTCCATGCAGCTATTTCCGGTTAAGGTTCCTTTTTTATTCTATTTTCAAATTACTCACTCAGTCCATTCTGTTAAATGTTTTTTTTATTATTTGCAACCTTCTTGGAGTTATTGCCTAAAATTTGCACTTATGAGTGAATAAAATTAGAAAACCACGTATTTCAAAAAGCGGCTTTGTTCAACCATGTTTCATCCATAATCCCTTTTGCTTAACAACTTGATTTTTTGCATAGATTTCTGATATGTTGTGTAAACAAATCGGAAGTTCTTAAGAACGCACCTTCAATTTAAAATTTTTTCACTACAGAGATATACAGAAGGCACAGAGGATTTATGACACTTCAAAGCACAGCAGGATTTGTGGCATTTGCTGTTTTAGCCTGGCTTATAAGCGAAAACCGCAGCAAAGTAAGTTTAAAAATTGTATGTATCGGAATTGTAATGCAGCTTACCGTGGGGTTTGTTCTTTTAAAACTTCCCATGTTCAGGGATTTTTTTCTGTTTCTAAATCGTCTTGTTCTTGCCCTTGAGGAATCAACTGTTGCAGGGACATCAATGGTTTTCGGTTATCTTGGAGGGGCTACGCTACCTTTTGACGAAAAATATCCAGGGGAAAGTTTTATACTGGCATTCAAAGCTTTACCCCTCATTCTATTGATGAGTGCTTTGTCTGCTCTTTTGTTTTACTGGAAGATTCTTCCTCTTGTGGTAAAAAGCTTTTCATGGTGCCTGCAAAAAACAATGGGACTGGGAGGAACTGAGGGACTGGGTGTTTCAGCAAATATATTTGTCGGAATGGTTGAATCACCGCTTTTTATACGTCCATATCTTCAATTCATGACCCGAAGCGAGCTTTTCACCATAATGACAACCGGGATGGCGACAATAGCTGGAACGGTCATGGTTCTTTATGCCAGCATCCTTGATGACAGCATTCCGGGCGTCATGGGCCACATACTGACAGCTTCAATAATAAGCGTTCCTGCAGCTGTGACAATTTCTAAAATCATGATTCCCGAAACAGAAAAACTTACCTCAGGAGAGATGGTTTCCCCTGAAAAGGCATCAAGCTCCATGGATGCCATAACAAAGGGACCTATCCAGGGCGTGCAACTACTTATAAATATCATTGCAATGCTTGTGGTACTTGTCGCCCTTGTACACCTTGTTAATTTGATACTTGCGCTTTTTCCCCAGATCGGGGGAAAGTCCATAACCCTCCAAAGAATTCTGGGGATACTGATGGCACCAGTCGTCTGGCTTATGGGCGTTCCCTGGCAGGAAGCTCCAACTGCCGGCGCTTTAATGGGAACCAAAACCATTCTCAACGAATTCATTGCTTATCTCGACATGAGCCGCCTGGCTGAAGGGGCATTAAGTCCGCATAGCAAAATTATCATGACTTACGCCATGTGTGGTTTTGCTAATCCCGGAAGTCTGGGCATCATGATCGGAGGTATGGGAACCATGGCACCGGAAAGACGCGATGAAATAGTTGCTCTTGGCTTTAAATCCATTATTGCCGGAACCCTTGCCACCTGCATGACAGGGGCAGTTGTGGGGATTATCGGTGTGTGATTTTAATTTTTCTGTATAAAAGGCTTTTATACGTACAAAAAGAGCCGTTTCCCAGAGGTTTTATCCTGTGTGCCCGAAACCTCCCGTATTGCGTTCGGTCTCATCGAGCTTTTCCACAACTTCCAGTCTGGCCTGATAAACTCTTTTTATAACCATCTGGGCGACTCTGTCCCCCCGCCTGAATATGTATGGTTTTTTGCCAAGGTTGATAACCGCTATTTTTACCTCTCCCCTGTAGTCGGCATCTATAGTACCTGGTGAATTAATAAGCCCGATACCATGCTTTACGGCCAAACCGCTTCTAGGACGTATTTGGGCTTCAAATCCTTTGGGAATGGCCATGGCAAAGCCGGTGGGAAGTAGAGCGATTTCTTCGGATTCAAGAACCATATCATTTTCTAAGGCTGCGCAGATATCCATTCCTGCAGAATGGGGTGTCATATAACGAGGCAAAGATATGTCTGCATCCAGATTTGGTCTGAGGCGAAGGAATTTTATTAAAGGGGAGGAATCCATGAAATTAAAAGCTTAAGATATCTTCAAAGGACTCTTTATCGACAGTCGGTCCGAGAAGGGTCAAAGACATATGCCCGGGTTGAAACAGCACTTTTGCCAGTTCGAGGACATCATCTGCTGTAACCAGTTCTACTTTTTCCACAACTGTTTCGAGTGGAATATGTTTGTTAAAATTTATTTCACTTAAGGCCAGACGGACCATCTGGTTGTCAATACTTTCAGATGCAAGGAAAAGATTTCCTTTAATGTATTCTTTTGCGTCTTTCAGCTCTGATTTATCTATTCTGACTTCTTTTAGCTGATTCATTTCTTTTAAGATCAGCTTTATAGATTCCTGTGCCTTTCCGGGATCTACGCCGGCATAGGCTCCTGCCATGCCGGTATCTATATAAGATGACATAAAAGAATAAACGGAGTAGGCCAGACCTCTCTGTTCCCGTAAACTCTGGAACAGTCTTGAACTCATATTACCCCCAAAAACAGCATTTAAAATCGAAAAAGCGAACCTGCGGGGGTCTGTGATAGATATACCTTTTGTTCCCAGACAGATATGTCCCTGCTCTGAATCCCTGTGGTTCAGATTGACTGCGGAATGTGCAAAGGGGGTGATTCTTTCAGGAAAAGAATTACCGGGTTTGACAGCTTCAAAGTTGGGCCCTATAAGATCAACCGTCTTGTCATGGGAAAGATTTCCTGCAATGGAAATGATAATCCTATCCGGTTGATAGAAACGCTTAAAAAAAATTTTAATGTCATCTGCGGTAAAACCAAGTATGTTTTCTTTGGTTCCAAGAACAGAACGTCCAAGAGGATTGTCGCCCCAAAAAGCGGTATTTGAAAGGACATGGATATATTCTTCAGGACTATCCTCAACCATTCCTATTTCCTGGAATATAACAGGCCGTTCTTTTTCCAGCTCTTTCTCATCAAAAACAGAGTTTAAAAAAATATCGGAAAGAATATCAACTACGGTTTCGATGTGACTATCCATGACTCTTGCATGGTAACACGTATTTTCATAGCCGGTAAAGGCATTAGTATTGCATCCCAGCGCATCGAACTGCTTGGCAATCTGAAAAGCCGTCCGTTTTTTAGTTCCTTTAAAAATCATGTGTTCGATTAAATGGGAAAGTCCGTTTTCCTTTTCAGATTCATCCCTGGCACCAACATCTACCCATACGCCCATTGAAACGCTGCGGGCATGGGGCATCTTTTTTGTCAGGATTCGAACACCGTTTTTTAAAGTTGTTTTATTTACGGTTTTTTTCATTCTTCTATTCAACTGTAATATTTTAATATTGTTCAAAAAAGAGCATTCAGATGATCCGGCTTAAAGGCGGGTCCTGTTTGAATAAACGCCGGATGGTGCCCGCAGGAAATGCCCTTGGGGTGCTAAGTAAAAAGGTTCATAT